>JAOZQC010000018.1:6323-15080 GCA_029932425.1 Planctomycetota bacterium
TCCCACGAGGTACTCCGCCCCCTTCATTCCCATGGGCGTGAGAGCCCCCGCGGCGGCGGTGCGAACCTCCGCCGCCGGGTCCGAGAGCCCGGTGACGAGAGCCTTCGGGAACTTCCGCTCGGAGCGACTCAGGTCCTGGGGGCCGGCCCGCACCGGGAGGGCGAGAAGCAACAGAAAGACCAGGCCGCCGGCGATCTTCTCTCCGTTCACGGTCTTCCTCCTTCGGGGAATCCGTCTACCGCCGGTACGATCGGGGGCGGCGGGTATTCGAGATACGACGGACAGGGAGGGCCGTGCATGCTGCTGGTGAACACGGAGACCATTCCGGGCCGGGAGATCACGGAGATCCTCGGCCTGGTCCAGGGGAACACGATTCGCGCCAAGCACCTGGGGCGGGACATCGCGGCGGGTTTCAAGAACCTCGTGGGGGGGGAGATCAGGGGGTACACGGAGCTGCTCACCGAGGCGCGCCGGGAGGCGGTGGAGCGCATGATCGCCCAGGCGGAGCAGCTCGGAGCGGACGCCGTGGTGAACGTGCGGTTCACCACCAGCGCGGTGGCGGCGGGAGCCGCGGAGCTCTACGCGTACGGGACGGCCGTCCGGCTGGGGCCGTCCGCGCAGGGCGGATGAGGCGATGGATGCGGTCCTCTACCTCCTGGTGATCGCGGGGCTCCTGGTCCTCGGCATCCTCGCCGGGGGGGCCAACGAGCGGGCGCACTTCCGGCGGCTGGCCCGCGCGGAGCGGGAGCTCTCCCACATCCGGATCTCGAACCTCAAGCGGGTCGCGGATCCCGGGGGTGTGCGGGACGCGCGGCTGGTCCTGGGCCAGGTGGTCATCGCCACCGACACGTTCAAGACCTGGGCCACGGGGCTCCGCAACCTGGTGGGGGGGGAGATGCACCTGGCGCGGCGCCTCATGGTGCGGGCCCGCCGGGAAGCGACGGTGCGCATGCTTCGCGAAGCCGAGGCCCTGGGCGCCACGGAGGTCTGGAACGTCCGCTACACCTTCTGCAGCATCTCGATGATGCGCGGCCGGTCCGGTGCCATGCAGGTGGAGATTCTGGCCTTCGGGACCGCCGTGCATCGGGCATGACGGTGCCGGACCGGGACCCGGGGATCGAGCACGAGCCCTGGCGGAAAGGGGGAGGCGCCCGGCCCGACCCCTCGGAGGAGGCGGCGGAGCGGACCTTCCGCCGCGAGCGGGCGCACCCCGATCCGGACCGCGAGGCGACGCAGTTCTCCGTCTACGACGAGCCCGCCTACCGGGCGGCGCACCCGGGCCCCCTTCCCCCCGGAGCTCCCACCTACGCCACCTGGCTGGCCGCCCGGCGGGATCGGGCCGACCCCTCGCGGGGCCGGCGCATCGCCTTCCTGATCATGCTCGCCGGCGGCCCCTTCGCGGTCCTCGGGGCGTTCCTGGGCGGGAGCGGACTCCTCTCGGTGATCGTCTGGGGCCCGGTGACGGAGGAGCTCATGAAGGTGGCGCTCCTCCTGACCCTGCTGGAGCTCCGGCCCCACGTCCTGACGAGCCGCCTCCAGATCCACCTCGCGGCCGCGGGGAGCGGGCTCGGGTTCTCCGTCATCGAGAACCTGATCTACCTCCACGTCTACGTTCCGGACCCCGCCGCCGCCCTCGTGGTCTGGCGGTGGACGGTGTGCGTGGTCCTGCACGTGGGGTGCTCCCTCATCGCCTCCCTGGGAGTGGCCCGCGCGTGGTCGCGCTGCCTGGCCGAGCTCGAACCGCCCCGGCTCGGCATCGCGCTCCGGTGGCTGGTGGCGGCGATCGCCCTCCACGGGGCCTACAACCTGCTGGCCACCATCCTGTCGCTCACCACGTTCCACTTCTGAGCCGGCCGGGGCCCCGCGCGCCCGGAAACACGGAGGGCCCGGCGCCCCGAGGGCGGCGACTCCCCGGGCCGCTCGCCCCGGGGACCGGGGTCAGCCCTCCGGCTCGGCGGCCGCCTTCCCGGCGAGACGCCCGGCCAGGAGGTTGTAGAGCCAGGCCAGGACGGCTCCGCCGATCAGGGCGTCGAAGAACGCCCAGACCAGGCCGATGAGGCTGCCCGCGGGGCTGATGCAGTAGCCGCGGTAGATGCGCCCGATGAAGGTGACCTCGCCCGTCGCCCCGTCGAAGGCGATGATCCACCAGGTCAGGCAGAAGAGCCCCAGCCCCCAGATGAGTCCGCACGCCAGCGCGAACGCCTTCACGTTGAGCTTCATCGCTCGCCTCCTCTCCGGGCCCGACCCGGGTCCACGGCGGACCCCGGGGCCGCGGCGCCTTCCCCCGCGCGGGGGGCGGGGATGAGCGGGTCCCTTCTCGGGGCGAGCCCTGTTCCGTAAGCATGGCCGCCCCGGAGGGAGCCGGTCAAGGAGAAGCCGCCTCCCGGGGACGGCCGCGATCTCGGCGGCCGGACGACCGGTTCCCGGGGCGGGGGGCGGAACGTCGAATTCCCTACCGGCCCGCCGTTCCGATGCCGTAGATCGTGTCCGCGGCGCGGCCCGGCGGGAAACGAGGGCGCCGGCGGCCGGGGCCGATCGGATCCCGGCCCGCGTTGTTCACGAGAATCGACACGCCGCCCGGCGACGTTCGGGGCGATCGTCGCCGCCGGGAGCGGAGCCGTCACGGGCCCGGAACCGGGGCGGGGAACGGGTTTTGCTGCTTCCCCCGCGGGATCGGTTCGCGGGGAACCGATCTCCCGCAAGGGCCGCGGGCTCCCGAGGTCGGGTGATGAACGTTCTGGTCGTCTGGCAGGAGGGTCCCGGCTGCGATGCCGTCACCGCCGCGCTCGAGCGCGCCGGGATGCGGGTCCGGTGCGTCCACAGCCCCTCCCGGGCCGTGGCCGACTTCGATCCGGCGGCGGTGGGCTGCGTCGTGGTGGGGCCGGGCGAGCACGAGGCCCCGGTGGTGGCCGCCCTCCGGGAGATCTCCGAGGAGGTGTTCATCGTGGTCTGCGTCCCCGCCGCCCGCCCGGACCTCGCGGCGGAGGGCATCGAGGGCGGGGCGGACGCCGCCTTCCCGCTCTCCTTCTATCCCGAGACCCTCGTGGCCCTCGTCCGCCGGGCGCTGGACCGGGCGGCCGCCGGGTCTCCTTCACCCTCTCCGGGACCTTCCCCGTCCGCCTCTTCCGCCGCCCCCGGGGAGAACTCGACCCTGGACGTCCTCCTGGCGGGTGTCGACCAGGGGCTCGTGGAGGACCTCGCCTCCCGGTATCCCAACCTGGGAGTCCGGCCGGACCTGCTCTCCGCCATCGTCCAGCTCCGGACGCGGCCCGCCCGCGTCCTGGTGGTCTCCTACCCGGATCTCGCCGGCCGCGAGGAGGACTCCCTGCGGGCCCTGCGGGAGATCGCGCCCAACCTGCAGATCCTGGTCCTGTACCCGCCGAGCCAGGCGGAGAGCTACCAGGAGGCGGCCCGCCTGGGGGCGGACGACACGGTGCTCGAGCCCGCCTACCCCCGCGAGGTGGAGGTCCGGGTGGGGAAGCTCCTCGAGAAGGCCCGCTTCCGCGAGGACTCGCTCCAGGATCAGCTCACCGGGGCGGGGAACCGCATGCGGTTCGAGCGTTCCCTCGAATCGGAGATCCTGCGCGCCACGCGCCACGCCCGTCCCCTGAGCCTGGTGCTCGCGGACGTGAACGCCTTCAAGGACATCAACGACCACCTCGGCCACCTGGCGGGGGACGAGGCGCTCCGCCTCACGGCGGAGGTCCTCCGCCGTGTCTTCCGCCAGTCGGACGTGGTCTGCCGGTTCGGGGGCGACGAGTTCGTGGTCATCATGCCGGAGACCGACGCGGAGGCCGCGGAACGGGCCGTGAAGCGCTTCCAGGAAGCGTACGCCGGGGTCCACCTGGAGGGCGAGGAGGAGCTTCCCACCCGCGCCCTCTCCGCCTCCGTGGGTCTGGCCACCTGGGCCCCCGGGGACGGGGACGCCGACGAGGTGCGCGCCGACCCGGCGGCCTTCGTGGCCCGCATCCGGAAGCAGCTCCTGGAGGACGCCACCGTCCCCCTCCACGCAGCCAAGGACGTCTTCCGGGCCGGGAGGCGGCTGGGAGCCAGGCTCGGCCCCGGCCCCCGGGGAGGGGGGTTCCCGGTGGAGGGGGTCTACCCCGGGGGGGCGGCGGAGAAGGCGGAGCTCGCGGCGGGCGACCGGATCCTCGCCGCCGACGGGAGGACGGCGGGGGAGTTCGGAGACCTCATCGGCTTCGCGCGCTTCCTCCTCGAGGCGCCCACGGGACTCCTCCTCCTGGAGGTCCGCCGCGGCCGGGGCCGGAAGACCCTGCCCGTGGACCTCCCGCCCCCGCCCACGCGCTGATCGCCGCCCGCCGTCCGGGCCGGACCGCGCGGCGCGCGGGAGGGGACGCGCCTCCCCCCGCTACCCCGGGGAACGTCTCCGGGCGCGGGCCGGGCGGGGGGACCGCTTCACCACGCGGAACGCGAGGTAGTACCCGGTCCGGAGCCGGGTGGGCAGGAGGCCGAGCCGCTCCAGCGCCTCGAAGGCGCGGACCAGGAGCCGGTCCCCGCGGGTCCCGGCCGCCCGCTCCACCAGCGCCGAGAGCGCGACGGCCGGCGCGCGGGGGACGTGAGCGACGGGCTCGATCCGGGTCGCGGCGAGACCCAGCTCCTCGAAACGGCGGAGGGCCTCCCGCCGGGTCGGGGTCACCCCCACGTAGTAGGGGACGAGCCCCGCGCGACGGAGCCAGGGGAAGGGCAGGAGGTTGCGCAGGCGGATGACGGGGTTGTGCGGGTTGTCGAAGGTGAGGACCATCACGCCGCCGGGGGCCAGCACCCTCGCGAGCTCCGCCAGGGCGGCGGCCAGCTCGGAGCGGGACCCGAAGTGGTCCAGGGAGGAGCCGGAGAGGACGCGCGCCACGCCGCCGGAGCGAAAGGGGAGCTGCCGGAGGTCGGCCACCACCGGCCGGAGGCCCCCCGGGCCGCCGCCCCGGCGGTTCCGCGCCGCCCGGGCCACCGCCTCCGAGCCGTCGATCCCCACGAGTCCCCGTCCCAGGTCCGCGGCGGGGTGGCGGGAGGTCACCGCCTCCTCGAAGAGATCCGTCTTCAGCGTCGGGCCCCCGCCGGGCGGGGGCAGCCACTCCCGGATGAGCCGGGCGTACACCCGCCTCATGTACTCCCGCCAGGCGCCGAGGGCCGGTCCCCGAAGGGCCTCCTCCACCGCCCGATCCCAGTGGCCCCGGGAGGGGGTGGTCGCGGCCCCTCTCACCCGCGCCCCCGCCGGGATCGCGGAAGGGTAGGGAGGCTTCCGGCCCCCGCCGCGCTCCTTCCTTCCTCCCGGGCCGCGGCCCGGTCCTCGCCGAAGCGGGGGCACGCGACGAACCCTCGGTGAGCCATGCGGACTCCTTCTTCACCGCGCCGGGAGCGGCCCGGAGCGCCTCCGGAAGTGGAGCGGATGCTACCGTCCGCCTCCGCCGCCGCGGACATCTTTCAGCGGAGGACGGCCAGGGGCCAGGCGGTGCCGAGGTCGAGGTCCTCGAGGACGGGGAGGAGGAGGTCCGGCTCCGCGAGGTCCTCCCGGGGCAGGGCGCGCAGCTCGGCCGTGGTGAACTTCCGGAGCTCCCGGATTCCGGGGCCGGGAGCCGCCCGGCCCCCCACGTCGGAGGCCCGGAAGACGAAGTACAACCCGCGGACGTCGGAATCCCCCCCCGTCTCGTAGATGCCGGTGAGGTCCGCGAGCAGGATCTCGAGGCCGGTCTGCTCCCGGGCCAGCCGCCGGGCGGCCTCTCCCAGGCGCTCGCGGGGGCGGATCCCGCCCCCGGGGAGGTGCCAGGCGCGGCCCTCCCCCCGGGCCGCCCAGAAGCCCGGGCGCCCCCCGATCACCACGCGGACCCCCACGGCGACCGCGCTCAAGAGAGCCTCCGGAGCTCCCCGGGCAGCGAGCGGATCCGTTCCACCGCCCGGGCCTCGTTCTCGCGGACTCGCGAGAGAAGCCCGGCCGCCCGCTCGCGGGCCTCCGGCGACTCGAGCTTCCCCGGGTCCGGGACCTCGTCGGTGAGGAGGCACTCCGCCGCCTCGGCGAGGAAGCCCGTCCCCCAGATCCCGCCCGCGGGATCGGGATTGTGGATCTCGCGGTAGAGGAGGGAGGCGGCCTCCACCGGCTCGCGGTGTTCCGGGGGGAGGGCCCGGGCGATGGCTTCGAGGAACCGCCACGCGCCGATCCGGGCCGCGGCGAGGGACGGGAGCAGATCGCCGAGGAGGACCTCCGCGGCTTCTCCGGAGATCCGGTCCTCCCGGAGGTCGCCGGCGAAGGCGTCCCAGGCGGCGAGGCCGGTCGTCCACGGCCCCTCGCCTTCCCGGGTGAGGAGCATGATCATGGTCTCGAGTCCCACGCGGCAGAGGTCCTCGAGGGACCGGACGGGTCCCCCCCCCTCCACCGTGATCCGGAGGAAGGGGGCCGGGCCGCTCTCCCACCACCCCTCGCTCCACTCCTCCTCGAAGAGGGCGAAGGGGACCCGGCGGGGGGGGGCGAGGGCGGGCGTGAACTCCACCACTTCCGCCTTCCGGTCCACCCCCGTCACGAGCCCGGGGCCGTCACGGGTGCCCGCCACCACCGCGGCCCCCCGGTTCAGCGTGACCTCCACGCCGCCCAGGGCGGGGCCGAAGGGGCCGCCCGTGGCCGCCCGCGCCGAGAGGCCGGCCACGGCCAGGGCCGCGAGGAAGGTGTTCACCGGCGAGTGGCGCAGCGCTCCGCGGGGATCCTCCCGGGAGTAGACGACACGGAACGCCTCGCCGGAGGCTCCGAGGAGGAGGGGGTAGGGATGCCTCCGGCCGTACCGGGCCCCGAGCCCGAAGGCCAGGGCCGCCCAGGGATGCAGGGCGGGGACCCCGTCCAGGAGCTCGCCCGCCCGGGGCGGATGCCGGGCGTCCGGCCCGGTCTTCGCCCGGGCGGCCCCCGCCGCCTCCCGGCTCGCGGCGGCCACGCTGTCCGCGAGGATGTCGCGGAAGCGGAAGAGGAACGAGCGCCGGCTGATCTCCCTGGCCACGCGGGGAGGCTACATCTTCTTCTTCACCGCCTCCACGAACTCCTCGTTCATCTTGTCGAGGTCGATCCCCTCGAAGGCCTTCTCCAGGGCTCGCTTCACCACCGGGCTTGGGCCCATCCCCATCCCCGGGAAGCCTCCCCCGCCGTTCCGCTTCTGCTCGAGCCACCCCTTCTGCATCTCGCGGAAGAAGATCTCCGGAACCTGGCGGTAGCGCTCGTTCCGGGTGATGTTCTTGAGCCAGGTGGCGAACGCCCAGCCCTCGGCGTAGCAGAGGTTCGCCCGCGCCATGTACTGGGCGTGGCTCAGGTGGATGAACTCCTTGATGGGGATGAGCTTTCCCGTGGCCGCCGCCGTCTTGACCACGGAGTAGCGCATGGGGTGCCGCTTCAGGAACTTCATCCGCTTCCCCGCGGGCTGGACGCAGAAGAAGTACTCGGCGAAGCCCTCGTTGAACCAGACCGGCGGGTTGTGCTTCAGGAGGGAGTAGTAGATGAACTGGTGGAAACCCTCGTGGTGCAGGACGCCGAGGGTCTGCTTGTCCGGCTTCTTGCTGCGGGAGAGGTCCGGCAGCACGAACTCGTCCGTGCCGTTCGACCAGTACCCGGCGGAACCCATGGGGCCGCCGTAGTGGTGGTACTCGTCCATCTCCCGGCAGACCCGGACCACCATGCACTCCTTCAAGGGCTCCACGGGGGGGAAGACCTTCTGGTAGGCGTACTCCCGCATCCACTCGATCTGCTCCGCCACGAACCAGGCCAGGCGGTCGTCGCAGTTGTAGATGATGAGGTAGTAGGGGGTGTCGATGAACCGCCAGGTCCCCACCAGGGACTTCTTGATCCGCTCCCGCTTCTCCGGGTCGAGAAGCGGCTTGTTCTTCCACCGGGCCCGCCCCCGCTTCCGGATGTCCTCCTCCTCCACGGGCCTGGCCTCTCCGAAGCGGAAGCTGCGGATCGAGGCCAGGAAGGGCCCCTTCAGCTTCTTGGCCTGGTTCCCGGGACAGGTGTAGAGGATCAGGTACTCCTCGTCCCCCCGCCGGACGATCCCCGCCATCCGGAACGCTCCCGGGAAGCGCATCCGGGGGAGGGGCGGCATCTCGTGCGTGTAGATCTCCCCCTCGATCTTCCCGAACTTCACCTTCTTCGGCTTGCCGAGGGGGGGGATGGTGAGCTCCCGGCCGGTCCGCTGCGCGATCCGCTCGAGCTGCGCCTTCCAGCGGTCGAGGATCTGCCCGAGGTAGTCCTTGCCGTCCCGGGGAGGGGGAGGGCCGAAGCGGCGGGGAATCGGTATCCCGGGCGAGTCGGACCCCGCTTCCTCCGAACCGGGGGTCGTCTCTCCTCCCCCCACGGAGAAACGGCAGATGTCGAGGGTGGCGAAGTCCCTCTTCCGATCCGACTTGAACTTTGCCACGATCGTCGTCTCGCCGGGCTGGGTGGGGGTCTGGGTCCACCCCGGGAGGATGTTGATCGAGTAGCCGTGCCGCTGGTCGCGGTAGGTCTTGGCCCGGGCCGTGCCTGCGGAGACGCCCACCACGAGCGCCGTGAGGACCAGGAGGGCGGCGGGCAGGCGGAATCGGTGGCGCATGGGTTTCTCCGTGCGTGGTCGACCGGGATTCTATACGAACATCGGCGCCCGGAGTGCCGTTCCAAAAGAAGAAGATCCCGTGCCGGATGTTCCCGCAAATCCGGATTACCGACCTTCCGGTTCCTCGCCCGGCTTTCGGATGGGGCGGGAGCCGGCGCCGGCGGCGCCCGCCGCGGAGCGGCGA
>JAOZQC010000019.1 GCA_029932425.1 Planctomycetota bacterium
GTGGCGGGCTTCCTCTACACCGCGGTGGGCGCAGCGCTCTTCCTCACCGCCCTCCGACTCTGGGCGGCGTGGTTCCGGAACGAGGTGCGGGGGGAGGCGGGACCCGCCGGCGGCGTCGCGGGGACGGAGGATCGGGAAGCCGGGCCGGGAAGGAACACGATGGGTGGGGACGATACCCCGTGAGGGCGAGGGACGGATGAACACGGCGAGCTTCTACACCGAGGAACACGAGATCTTCCGCGAGGGGTTCCGGAGGTTCGTGGCGGCGGAGATCACGCCCCACGCCGCGGAGTGGGAGGAGGCGCGCGCCGTGCCCCGGTCGCTCTGGCGGAAGATGGGGGAGCAGGGCTTCCTCTGCCCCTGGCTGCCCGAGGAGTACGGCGGCCTGGGCCTCGACTTCGCCTACTCCGTCATCATCAACGAGGAGCTGGCCCGCGGGGACGGGTTCGGGGTGGGCGTGCCCCTGCACAGCGACGTGGCCGTGCCCTACATCGCCTCCTACGGTACCCCGGAAGCGAAGGAGCGGTTCCTCCCGGGCTGCACCACCGGGGAGGTCATCGCTGCCGTGGGCTTCACCGAGCCCGACGCGGGGAGCGACCTGGCCGCGATCCGCACCACCGCCGTCCGCGACGGGGACTCCTACGTCCTGAACGGGCAGAAGACGTTCATCACCAACGGGGCCGTGGCGGACGTGGTGGTGGTGGCCGCCAAGACCGAGCCCGAGGCGGGCCACCGGGGGGTGAGCCTGATCCTCGTGGACGGGGAGGCGCCCGGCTTCTCCCGGGGCCGCACGCTCGAGAAGATGGGCTACCACATGCAGGACACCGCGGAGCTCGTCTTCGAGGACTGCCGCGTCCCCGCTTTCCATCTCCTGGGGGAGGAGGGCCGGGGCTTCAAGCTCATGATGGAGAAGCTCCAGCAGGAACGGCTCGAGGTCTCCGTCAAGTGCCAGACGATGGCGGAGGAGTGTCTGAAGGAGGCCCTCGAGTACGCGAAGACGCGGACCGCCTTCGGGAAGCCGATCGGCTGCCACCAGGCGAACGCCTTCCGCCTGGCGGAGATGGCCACCGAGGTGGAGCTCGGCCGCACCTTCCTGGACGACCTCATCGCCGCGCACCTCCGGGGCGAGGAGATCGTCCAGCGCGTCTCCATGGCCAAGTACTGGCTCGCGGAGATGGTGAACCGGGTGGCCTACCAGGCCGTGCAGCTCCACGGCGCCTACGGGTACATGGAGGAGTACCGGATCTGCCGCCTCTACCGCGACGTCCGGGGCCTTCCCATCCTGGCCGGCACGAGCGAGATCATGAAGCTCATCATCTCCCGCAACCTGGGCCTGAGGTGAACCGCCACCCGCCGGGAGGTTGAAACATCGCTGACAGGCATGGATGTTTCACTTCCCGGCTCCCTTCGATCTCGAGGGCATCCATCCCGACCGGGTCCGCGCGGACGGTGCTTCACCGGTGAACGCGGCAACGGCCGGTCCGGTGTGGGGGGGCGGCCCGGGCCGCGGAGGGTTGCGGGGAGGCCTGACCCCCGAGTTGCGGGGCATGGGGCCGTACCCCAGGTTTGCGGGGCATGGGGCCGTACCCCAGGTTTGCAGGCTAGATGGGGGGCACGCGCTCGTGGACGGCGGCGGCCAGGGCGGCGCGGACCCCGGCCTCCAGGTCGAAGTGCTCCGCGGCGCGGACGCGGTCCAGGTCCGCCCGGGTCTCCGGGTGCTTCGCCACGAGGAAGGAGCAGCAGTCCTCGTGGGGGAGGATGGAGATCTCGTAGGTCCCGATCCGCTTCGCCTCGTCGGTGATCTCCCGCTTCGACATGCCCGCCAGGGGGGCGTAGACGGGGTGGTCCGCGGCGTCCTGGATCACCCTCAGGTTCTCCAGGGTCTGGCTCGCCACCTGCCCCACCGAGTCCCCCGTGACGTACCCCAGGGCTCCCACCTCCTCCCGGATCGCGGCCGCGATCCGGAACATGGCACGGCGGTAGACGATCATCCGGAGCTTGGCGGGGACCACCATCACGATCTCGCGCTGGAGGTCGTCGAAGGGGACCACGGAGAGACGGATCGGCCCGTGGAAGAGGGCGAGGCGGGTCGCGAGCGCGCGGATCTTCTCCTCCACCCCCCTCGTGTTCACGGAGCGGTTCAGGAAGTGGACGAGGTGGATGCGGCAGCCCCGGAGCATCATCCGCCAGGCGGCCACCGGCGAGTCGATCCCCCCCGAGACGAGGGCCACCAGGGTCCCGCTCACGCCCACCGGCAGGCCGCCCGGCCCCTCCCTCCGGTCCCAGAAGAGGTAGGCCCGCTGCTTTTCACCTCGGCGGCGGTGAGGGAGACCTTCCGGCCGGTGGCCGCCACCACCGCCGCCCCCACCTCCCGGTTCACCTCGAGGGAATCGTGGGGGAACCGCTTGTCCGTCCTCCTCGTCGAGATGCGGAAGGTGGTGCCGGGGTGCTCCCTCGCCATCTCCACCACCGCCCGCCGGATGCTCTCGAGGTCCGGCTCCACGACGCGGGCGGGAGCGGCCCAGGCCACGCCGGGGAGGAGGGCCAGGCGGGAGAGGACCTCGCGGGCGTCGGTGCGGGGGCCCGGCGTCATCGCGATCCGCCCGGATTCCCGCGCCACCCGCCGGATTCCCAGGCCGCGGAGCGCCGTCTCGAGGTTCCCGCGGAGGCGGTCCTCGAACATCCTCCGGTTCCCGCCCTTGGTGCCGATCTCGGCGTAGTGGACGAGGAAACGGTCGCAGGGGATCGGGGCGGCCTCGGACATGCGATGGATCATACCGGGCCCCGGCGGGAAACGCCCCCTTCCGGGATGGCTCACAGGCGGAGCCGCCGCGCCGTATAGTGGAAGGAACCCTCGCCACGGGAAGCGATGCCGGGGGGCGGGAGGCGGTACCCCGTGCGCGGCGACGATCCCTTGCGAAGTCGAAGGAGCAAAGCCATGCGATTCGGCGCCATCCTTTCCGCGATCCTCTGCCTGGCGGCCTTCGCGGCCCCCGCGGCGGCGGAAGGGCCGAGCGAGCCCGGCGACACGGTCACCGGCGCCTTCACGGCCGCGGAACCGGTCATCATTCCCTTCCGCGGACTCGAGGGCTCCCTCGTCACCTTCACCGTCGTCTCCCGCCCCGGCACCCTCGATTCCCTGGAGATCCAGTACCGGGAGGGGACGAGCTGGCCGGCCTTCGAGGTCGCGCAGAAGCTCGACCGGAAGGCGCGGAAGATCGTCGCCAAGAAGGTCCTGCTCCCGAGGACGGGCACCTTCTACCTCCTCGTGCATCCCGCGCCCTCCGCCGACCTGCCCGTGACCTTCACCGTGAAGACGAAGGCGAAGCTCCCGAAGAAGAGGACGCTGAACCCCTTCCCGGTGAGCAACGTCAAACCCGCCGAGGTGGCATTCCCCGCCATGCCGGGCGCCCTGCTCACCGTGAAGATCCAGGCGGGCAAGATCTCCACCCTCCTGCCCAGGATCGACGGCATCCTGGATCCCTCGGGGGCGGAGGTGGACCTCTCCGGCGTGAAGCGGAAGTCGAAGGAGAAGTCCGATCTCGTGGCGAAGGTGCCTCTCACCTCCTTCGGCGACTACACGATCCGGATCGGCACCCGGGAGGGATCCGGGGGAGACGTGGGGAAGCTCTCCATCAAGGCGAAGCAGCCGAAGCCCCGCAAGGCGAAGATCTCCGCGGACGTGCTCGACGTGTACCCCTTCCTGGAGACGGTGAACGGGGTGAAGCACGAGTCCGTGCTCGAGAGCGAGGCGAAGGTGCTCTTCCTCGGGGGGCGCTACTTCGCACCCGGGGCGGAGGTGGTCCTCGAGGACCCGGATCAGCCCGGCGTGCCGCTCACGGAGGGGTTCGACCTCACCGTCACCCGCCTGGACCACCGCACGCTCCAGGCGGTCTTCACGTACACGGGCGCTCCCCTGGCGGCCCCCCGGAAGTACGTGGCGGTGGTCCGAAACGGCGCCCTCCGCAGCGCGGACAATCCGGACAACGCGCCGCCGGACGGGGACGACGAGACCCCCGACGACGGGGTGGTGTGGTTCACGGTGTACCCGGTCCCGGTTCCCACCGGCACGGATCCCTCCCCCCTCCAGACCTTCAACGGCGCCTGGTACGGGGCGGTGCCCATGCGGATCACGGGGACCGGTTTCCTGCCCGGGCTCACCCTCGAGTTCACCCCCTCCCTGGGAGTGGGAGGGGAGAGGGTGGAGGTGGAGTCCGTCACGCCCACGGAGATCCGCTTCACGGTGAACACCTGGGACGTGTCCCCCGGCGACTACCAGGTGGCCATCCTGAACCCGGCCCGCCACGACGGAAAGCCGGGCGGCGTCTGGACCCCCACCGCCGCCCTGGCCCTCACCGTGAAGGAAGCCCCCGTCCTGAGCGACGTCACGCCCGCGGAGGCCTTCGACACGGAGACGGTGACCCTCGAGGTCTCGGGCACCCACCTTCTCGCGGGCGCGCGGGTCTTCCTGGTGCCCCACGGGGCCGGGCCGGAGGAGACCGCCCTGGCCGAGGGCACCACCCTCGCCGTGAACGGTGCGGGGAAGACGGTGAGCACCGTGGACCTCTCGGTGATCGAGCTCGGGACGGAGAGCGAGAAGGTCGTCGACCTGAAGCTCGTGAATCCCGACGGGGGCCTGGACATCCTCACCCGTTCCCTCCCCGCCTTCGTGTTCAAGGTGAAGCGGGCCCCGGTGCTCACGAAGCTGACCCCGGTCCGGGCCTTCGCCGGGGAGGAGTATCGGGTTTCCTCCGGCAACCCCGCGGTGATCGAGGGGAAGTACCTGGCCACCGCGGCCACGGCCCATCGCGAGAAGCCCGGCGAATCGAACATCGACGTGACCTCCCTGGTCCGGGCGGATCCCACGGACGGGACCCGGCTCAACGGGGATCTCTCCCTGGCGGGCGCGCCCCCCGGATCCTGGTCGCTCCACCTCACGAATCCCAACGGAGGTCCCGCGAAGCCCCTCGCGGACGCCCTCGCCGTCCTGGGCGCCCTGGGGCTGGTGGAGAACTCGGACGGCGCCTCGGAGCCGGCGGTGATCTACCACCCGGACCGCGACGAGTACCTGGTGGTGTGGACCCAGACGATCGGGGGCGACACGGACATCCGGGCCCGGAGGCTCTCCGCGGACACGGGCCTGCCGCTCGGAGACGAGATCGAGGTCACGAAGACCTCGGGCACCAAGGAGGACCATCCCCACGTGGCTCTCGACACGGTGGACGACCGCTACCTCGTGGTCTACCGCTCCGGAGGCACCGCGATCAAGGCACAGGAGCTCACGGTCACGGGGGGCCTCGGCACGAGTCTCTCCCTGGCCTCCGACTCGGACAGCCGGGGGCGGCCGCGCGTCTGCTACAACCCGGACGACCGGGAGTTCCTCGCCGTCTTCGGGAGGCAGGTGATCCGCTACGACGAGGACGGGAACGAGACCGGCCGCGACTGGGACGTGGACGCCGCCCGGATCCCGGCCGCCGGGGGTCTCTCGCAGTCCACGGTGAAGAGCTTCACCCTGGCGCTGGAGGAGTTCGACGAGCGCGAGCCGGACGTGGTGTACAGCCCCTACGGCTTCGCCGCGGTGTACGTGGTGGTCTACGCCCGCGATTTCGCGGAGAGCGGGGGACAGCCCGACACGAAATCCGACGTGTACGTGGTCCAGCTCGAGCCCGGTGACACCCTTCCCCGGGCGGGGACGCTCCTGACCGTGACCGAGACGTCGGACGACGAGCGGCGGCCCCGCATCGCCCGGGTTCCCGGAACGAGCGTCTACGACCCGGACGAGATGCTCATCGTCTGGGAGCGCACCGTCTCCTCCAGCAACCACGACCTCTACGCCCGGCGCTACGACACGGCCTCGCTCTCCGGGGGCTTCCCCGCCTCCGCGACCCGGGTGGAGGAGACGGCGAGCACGGACGCCCGGGAGGCGGACCTCGTCTGGGACGGGGACTTCGACGTCTACCGGATCGTCTACTCGTTGGGCGGCGAGGACATCGTGATGACCCGGATGAACAGCACCCAGGGGAACGCCGTCCACACCACCCTCGTGGACGGGGGCTCGGGGGACACGAACGACCAGCCTGTCATCGCCGCACGGGGAGGGAACAGCGAGGCCGCGGCGGAGATCCTGGCCGTCTTCCGGACGGATTCCGCGAGCGCATCGGAACGGGATTTGGAGGCGCTCTTCCACCGTTGAGCCCGGGGCCGGGCGCCGGGCCCGGTTCCGGAGGGCTCCGCCCGCCCGCTCCGGCGGACATGCGAGCGAAGGCCCCGAGGGCGACGAGATCCGGCGAGAACCGCGCGTCCCGATGGGGAACGCGGGCCGAATCCCCGGACGAGG
Source organism: Planctomycetota bacterium (assembly GCA_029932425.1). Lineage (GTDB taxonomy): Bacteria > Planctomycetota > JAJSAM01 > JAJSAM01 > JAJSAM01 > JAOZQC01. Next base: position 6,338 of record JAOZQC010000019.1, read on the forward strand.
CGCGGATGCCCGTCATCACCCGCAACCGAGACGGCCGGTACGAAGCGGTGATCCGGAGGGATGCCGCGGGGCTCCCGGTGCGGATCCTCCGCGCCCTTCCCGCCGGGGCGGGCCTGGGGTTCCTGGCGGCCGCGGCCCTCGCCCTCGCCCCGGCGCCCGGCCCCGCCCTCCTGGCGTTCGCCGCGGCGGGGACCTTCCCGGCTCTCGCCGCCTACGCCCTCCTCGCCGCCGCCTCGCGCCGGGACCTGACCGTCCTCTCCCTCCACGTGGCCACGGGGGAGCTGCGGCTCCGGACGGGGAGGGGACTCTTCGCGAAGCGCCGGGCCCTGGGCTCGGTGGAGGTGGACCGGTTGCGGATCGAGCGCCGGATCCGGGACGGGATCTGCCGCTTCCGGCTCGACGCCCGGTTGCACGGGGGAGAATGCGTGCCCCTGATCCGCGACGAGCGGGACGAAGCCGCCGTCCGGGACGTGGCCCTCACCCTCTCGCAGGGAGCGGCGGTGCCCCTGGAGGACCTCCGCTACGAGACGGGACCGGGCGGCGCCCGGCCGCCGGCCCGGGTGGAGGAATCGGGAGAGGAGAGGCGGCGGGTCTACTCCTGGGGGTACCGGGACCGGTTCCGCCCGCGGCTCGTGCTCCTCGGCCTGGGGCTCCTCGCCGCGGGCACCGCCGGGCTGCCTCGGCTGGGGAGCGGCCCGGTGCTCGTCCTGCCCTCGGTCTGTCTCGTCCTCCTGGGTTTCCTCCTGGGCTCCCACGTGCTCGCCTGCCTCACCACGCGCCGGTTGATCCTCCGGGACGATGCGGTCCGCGTGGAGCGGAGCCTCGGGGCCCTGTCCCTCCTCCGGCGCATGGCCCGCTACGCGGAGCTGAAGGCGGTGCTGGTCCTCGGCCGGGGCTCGCGGGCCGTCCTCCACCTCCGTCTCGCAGGAGGGAGGCCGGGCGTCGTCCTGCCCTTCGAGGAGCCGTCCGTGGCGGGGTGGATGAAGCGGACGATCGAGCGGGCGGCCCATTCCGCGGGCCGCCGGTCGGCCGGTTTGCCCGATGTCGACCGGGGGAGAGACGATATCCTCTGACGCCATGAAGGCGCCTCTCGTCTACACCGAGCGGTACACGCTCGCCTGGCCGGGGCACGTCTTCCCCACCCGGAAGTACGAGCAGGTGGCGCGCGCCGTCCGGGAGGAGGGGCTGGCGGAGGAGTTCCACGAACCCCGGCCCGCCGCCTCCGAGGAGATCCTCACCTGCCACCGTCCGGAGTACCTGGAGCGCCTGCGCGCCATCGCGGACGGGCTCGAGGAGTGGGATCCCCGCTTCGAGTGCCCGGTGAGCCGCCCCGTGCTCGAGTCCTTCGGCCTGGCGGTGGGGGGGACGATCCTCGCGGGGCGGCTCGCCGTGGAGCGGGGATACGCGGCCAACCTGGGCGGAGGCTTCCACCACGCCTATCCCGACCACGGCGAGGGGTTCTGTCTCCTGAACGACGTGGCGGTGGCGGCCCGGGTGCTCCTCGGGGAGGGCCTCGTCCGGCGGGTCCTCGTGGCGGACCTCGACGTCCACCAGGGCAACGGCACGGCGGTGATGGCGCGGGAGGATCCGCGCATCTTCACCCTCTCGGTGCACCAGGAGAACAACTACCCCGTGAAGGAGATCTCCGATCTCGACGTGGGGCTTCCGGACCTCGCGGACGACGACGTCTACCTCGGCGCGGTGGACGGCGCGCTCCGCCGGGCGGAGCGGGCGTTCTCCCCCGACCTGGTGCTCTACCTGGCGGGGGCCGATCCCTACGTGGAGGACCGGCTGGGGGGGCTCGCGGTCTCGAAGCGGGGTCTCGAGGAGCGGGACCGGATCGTCTTCGACCACGCGGAGAGGAGCGGGGCGGCGGTGGCCGCGCTCCTGGCGGGGGGCTATCCCCGCCGGGAGAGGGACGTGGTGGAGATCCACCTGGCCATGATCCGCGAGCTTCTCCGCCGGGCGGGGAGGAACGGCCGGGGGCGGGAGGAGGCCGGGTGCCGGGCCTCGCCGGAGAGGGGCGGCGCCCCGGGGGATCAGGTGTAGAAGGACTCCCCGCAGCCGCAGGTGCCCTTGGAGTTCGGGTTGTGGAAGGTGAAGGAGGCCCCCATGAGCGTCTCCTTCCAGTCGATCTCCACCCCGGTGAGGTACAGGTCGCTCTTCCCGTCCACGAAGATCTTCACCCCGTGGCTCTCGTAGATCCGGTCGCCGGGCTTCGCGCCGTCGTCGAGATCGAGCTGATAGCTCAGGCCCGAGCAGCCGCCGGCCACGACCCGGACCCGGAGGCCGGGGTCCTTCACCTCCCCCTTCTGGTCGATGAGCTGCCGGACCTTCTCGGCCGCCTTCTCCGTGAGCGTGGCCATGGGATCTCTCCCCGATCGATCGGGACTTTCCAGGTTCAGGGTGCTTTGATTCTAGGTGGCCCGGGCGCCGCGGCAAAGGAGCGTCCCGCAGGGATCCGCGGGGAGCGCCGGGCGAATCCTTCGGGATCGACGGCAAATCTGGACAATCATGTACAGTATAGAGCTCGGGATGCGGAAACCCCCGGCCCGGAACGGGAATGGTCCGGGCCGGATGCACGATCCGAGCCCTGGGAACCGGAGACCATGACACCAGAAACCCGGACGGAAGCCGAGTCGGCCGGCCCGCGGGCCCGGCGGCGCCGCATCTACATGGACAACCACGCCACCACCCCCTGCGACCCGCGGGTGGTGGAGGCGATGCTTCCCTTCTTCACGGAGAAGTTCGGGAACGCGGCCAGCCGGAACCACGAGTTCGGCTGGGAAGCCGAGGAAGCGGTGACCGACGCCCGGGCCCGGATCGCGCAGGCGATCCACGCCGCCGATCCCCGCGAGATCGTGTTCACCAGCGGCGCCACCGAATCGGACAACCTCGCCCTGAAGGGCGTGGCGGAGATGTTCCGGGAGAAGGGGAACCACATCATCACGGTACCCACCGAGCACAAGGCGGTGGTGGACACCGCCCGGTACCTCGAGTCCCGCGGGTTCGAGGTGACGTGGCTGTCGCCCGGAAGCGACGGGCTCGTCGATCTCGACGAGCTGCGGGCCGCCGTCACGGACCGGACCATCCTCATCTCCGTCATGTTCGCGAACAACGAGATCGGCGTGATCCAGCCGATCCGCGAGATCGCCGAGATCGCGGCCGAGAAGGGGGTGCTGTTCCACTCGGACGCGGCCCAGGCGGTGGGGAAGGTCCCCGTGGACGTGCAGGAGATGGGCATTCATCTTCTCTCCTTCTCCGCCCACAAGATCTACGGGCCGAAGGGGATCGGGGCCCTCTACATCCGCCGCCGGCAACCCCGCGTCCGGGTGGCGATCCAGATGCACGGCGGCGGCCACGAGCGGGGCAACCGCTCCGGGACGCTGGCCGTCCCCCTCATCGTGGGTTTCGCGAAGGCGGTGGACCTGGCGGTGGACGATCTGACGAACGGGGAGATCGACCGGATCCGGGCGATGCGCGACCGCCTCCTCCACGGCATCACCTCCCGGCTTCCGGAGTGCCACGTCAACGGCAGCCTGGAGCACCGGCTTCCCAACAACCTGAACATCTCCTTCGCCTACGTGGAGGGCGAGTCCCTCCTCATGGGCATCAACGATATCGCCGTGTCCTCGGGCTCGGCCTGCACCTCCGCGTCCCTGGAGCCCTCCTACGTCCTGAAGGCCATGGGCGTGGGGGACGACCTCGCCCACACCTCCATCCGGTTCGGCCTGGGCCGCTTCAACACGGAGGAGGAGGTGGACTACGTGATCGAGCGCGTGGTCCAGACGGTGAACCGGCTCCGCGAGCTGTCTCCCCTCTGGGAGATGGTGCAGGAGGGGATCGACCTCTCGAAGATGGACTGGACCGGGGACTGAGGCGGCTTTCGACACGCAAGGAGCGCGTGATGGCATACTCCAGGAAGGTCATCGAACACTACGAGAACCCGAAGAACGTGGGTTCCATGGACAAGGACGATCCCGACGTGGGCACGGGCCTCGTGGGAGCGCCGGAGTGCGGGGACGTGATGAAGCTCCAGCTCCGCATCAACGACGACGGCCTGATCGAGGACGCCAGGTTCAAGACGTTCGGCTGCGGCAGCGCCATCGCCTCCTCCTCCCTCGCCACGGAGTGGGTGAAGGGGAAGACGGTGGACGAGGCGCTCTCGATACGGAACACGGAGATCGTGAAGGAGCTGGCCCTTCCCCCCGTGAAGATCCACTGCTCGGTGCTCGCGGAGGACGCCATCAAGGCCGCCATCGAGGACTACCGGAGAAAGCGCGCGCGGGCGAAGGCCGGCGAGAGCGGGAAGGCCCCCGACCCCGTCGAGACCTCGAACTCCGCCCGGGGCGGAGAGTAGGGCTTCGCGGGTGGCGGCGGGGCTTCCCGAGATACCGGAGGAGGCGGACCACTTCGCGGTCCTCGGCCTGCCGCGGCGGCTCCGGATCGACCCCGCCCTCCTGCGGGAGCGGTTCCTCGAACGGTCCCGGCGGGTCCATCCCGATCGCTTCGCGGGGGCCCCTCCGGAGGAGAAGTCCCGGATCCAGCATCTCTCGGCCCGGGTGAACGACGCCCACCGCGTGCTCTCGGACCCCGCGGCGCGGGCGGAGTACCTGCTGGCCCTGGAGGGGATCGAGCGACCCGAGGGGGAGGCGAAGTGCCCCCCCGATCTCCTGGAGGAGGTCTTCGAGATCCGGGAGGGGCTGCTCTCCGGGGCCGGTCCGGGTCTGGCGGAGAGGGTGCGGGCCCTCGAGGAGGAGGCCCGGGCGCGCCTGGAGGAGCTCTACGACGAGCACGACGGGGCCGCGGGAGAGGAGGAGAGGCGGGCGGTGCTCGGCCGTCTCCGGGAAGCGCTCGTCCGGCGGAGGTTCCTGGCGAACCTGGTCCGGGAGGTCGAGAAGGCCCTCGGAGGCTAGCCCCCGGCCGGGCTCGCCCGGTTTCGTGAACTCATGGACAAGGCAGGGTGAACGCATGCCCCCGGTGATCGGCATCGACCTCGGCACCACGAACAGCCTGGTGGCCGTCATGCGCGACGGAGAGCCCGTCGTGGTGGCGGACGAGAGGGGCCGCAAGCTCGTGCCCTCCGTCATCTCCGTGGGGGAGAGGGACGTGATGCTCGTGGGGGACCTCGCCCGGCACCGCATGGTGGCCGCCCACGACCGCACCGTGTTCTCGGTGAAGCGGTTCATGGGGCGCTCGATCGAGGACGTGAGGGAGGAGCTGGCCCTGCTTCCCTTCGCGGTGACCGGAGAGGAGTCGGGTCCCGTGCGCATCCGGCTCTTCGACCGGGACTACACCCCCCCGGAGCTCTCCGCCTTCATCCTGCGCGAGCTGAAGAGGCGGGCGGAGGCCTTCCTCGGGGGCGAGGTGAAGCAGGCGGTGATCACCGTGCCCGCCTACTTCAACGACGCCCAGCGCCAGGCCACGAAGGCCGCGGGCTTCATCGCGGGGCTCCAGGTGCTGCGCATCGTGAACGAGCCCACCGCCGCGGCCCTGGCCTACGGCCTCTCGAACCGGGACTCGGGGGTGGTGGCGGTCTTCGACTTCGGAGGGGGCACGTTCGACATCTCCATCCTCCGGATCGAGGACGGCGTCTTCCACGTGCTCTCCACGAACGGGGACACTCATCTCGGGGGGGATGACATCGACCAGGCCCTCATGCGCCGTCTCCTCTCCCGGGTGGAGGAGGGGTTCCGGTCCGACCCCGAGGTCCTCCAGGCGCTCCGGGAGGAGGCGGAGGCCGCGAAGCGGCGGCTCTCCGAGGAGGAGGAGACCGCCTTCCTGGCCTCCGTGCCCGGGAAGATCGACCTCCGGCTGCCTCTCACCCGGGCGGAGCTGGAGGAGATCATGCGGCCGATCGTGGACCGGACCCGGGAGCCGTGCGAGCGCGCCCTGGCGGACGCCGGCCTCCGCCGCGAGGAGATCGACGAGGTGCTTCTCGTGGGGGGATCCACCCGCATCCCCATGGTCCGCCGGCTCGTCCGCGAGGTGCTGGGCCGCGAACCGCGCGCGGAGATCGACCCCGACGAGGTGGTGGCGAAGGGCGCCGCCGTCCAGGGGGACATCCTCGCGGGGGGGACCACCGACCTCCTCCTGCTCGACGTGACCCCCCTTTCCCTCGGGATCGAGGGGTTCGGCGGCGTGATGAACGTGCTGATCCCGAGGAACTCCACGATTCCGGCCTCCGTGACGGAGAGCTACACCACCGCGGTGGACGGTCAGACGGCGGTGGTGATCCACGTCCTGCAGGGCGAGAGGGAGATCGCGGCGGAGAACCGGTCCCTCGCCCGGTTCCAGCTTCCCGTGGACCCCATGCCCGCCGGCCTGCCCCGGATCGAGGTGGAGTTCCTCATCGACGCGGACGGGATCCTCAACGTCACCGCCCGCGACCTCCGGACGGGCAAGGGCCAGACGGTGGAGGTCGTCCCCTCCCACGGCCTCACCGAGGAGGAGATCCTGGCCATGGTGGAGGAGGGGATCGAGCACGGCGAGGAGGACATGGCGCGGCGGTTCCTGGTGGAGGCCCGGACGGAGCTCGACATCGTGCTGAACGCGGCCCGAAAGGCGGTGGCCCAGGCGCGGGAGGCGGGCCTCGCCGAGGAGCGCATCGAGAAGTACGGGCAGCAGATCGCCTGGCTCGCGGAGGAGCGCGAGGGCGACGATCACGCCCGCATGCGGCTGGCCCTCAAGCTCTTCAACGAGCAGACGAGGGACGTGGCCGCCGCCATCATGGAGCGCACGGTGAAGATGGCGCTGGCGGGCCGGAAGCTCGAGGAGGCCTGAGGTGCCGGGCGACGAGATCCTCCCCCCGGAGGAGGTGGCGGGAAGGAAGAAGGTGGAGCTCACGTTCTCGGACCTCGGGCGCACCGTTCTCGCCTGCGAGGGCGAGTCGATCCTCCAGGCGGCCCTGCGCCACGGCATCGAGATCGAGCACGCCTGCGGGGGCTGGTGCGCCTGCTCCACCTGCCACGTGATCGTCGAGGAGGGAGAGGAGCATCTCACGGAGATGGAGGACGACGAGGAGGATCGCCTGGACACGGCGGTGGGCCTGACGCTCCGGTCGCGCCTGTCCTGCCAGGCGGTGTTCACGGGCGAGGGACCGGTGACCCTGCGCATCGGCCCCCACCGCTGAGGGCCCGCGGGGCGGGCGGCGGGGACGGAGGCCGAGGCGCGGGCGGGTACCTGGGAACCACACCCCGGTCGCCCGGGGTGGGGAGGAACGCGATGGCACTGAAGTGGACGGACGTCTACGACATCGGCTACGAGCTGGCCCGGGCGCACCCGGACGTCGACCCCCTCACGGTGAGCTTCCCGGATCTCCACCGGATGGTCCGCAGCCTCCCGGAGTTCGACGACGATCCCAAGCGCTCGAACGAGAAGATCCTCGAGGCCATCCAGATGGCCTGGTACGAGGAGCGCGACTGAAGGTCACATGCGGAGGCGGGAGTCTCTTGTGACCTTCGCCGCCGGACCCTCGCCTCGCCGGCCGGTCTTCCCTCGGGGGCGGGGCGGGAGGCGGGGGAGAGGGGAGACCGCCGCCCCTCGCTTCTCCCGCGCCACGCCGCCCTCCCCGCGCCGTCCGGCGTCTCCGCGCGCCCTCGGCGGAGACCGGCTCCGCGCGGCCTCGCTCCCCTGCCCGGATCGTCGAGAGGCGCCGGGAGTGAAAAAGCCATGCCTGTCATGGATGTTTCAAAAGGGTGAAAAACCCGTGCCGGTCACCGGCGTTTCGGTTCCGCCTCGGTATACTCCGGCCATGAGCCCCCGTCGCGAGAAGTACTACCCCACGCAGCTGGAGACCTTCCAGCAGTGCCCGTTCAAGTACCGGTGTTCCCGGGACCCCGAGATCCGGGACAAGTACCGCAGGCCCACCCCGCAGCTCTACATGGGCACCTGCATCCATGACGCCCTCGAGGCCTTCTTCGACATCCGCCGGGTGCCGGTGGGGCAGCGGACCCTCGAGAAGCTCGGGGACCTCCTGCGGCGGGCCTGGGCCGGCGTCGATCTCTCCCCCTGGAAGCGGGACGCCCGGCGGAGGGAGCGCGAGATCGTCTTCGGCGGCGACCGCGAGGAGGAGGCGTCCTGGGGCAAGCTCGCCCTGACGATCCTCGAGCGCTACTACCGCATCGCGGACCGCACCGTGATTCCGTTCACCGCGGAGCAGTTCCACGAGGCCCCGCTCGCGGAGGACGTGATTCTGGCGGGCAAGATCGACCGCATCGACCAGGCCGCGGACGGCTCGCTCGAGGTCATCGACTACAAGACGGGCAAGCTGCCCTGGCGCCGGGACGAGGAGTCCCTCGCGCAGGAGGACCTCCAGCTCTCCAGCTACGCCATCGTGGTGGGCCGCAAGTACCGGATCCCCGTGAGCCGGTGCTCCCTCGTGTTCCTGGCCCACGACGAGACGCTGGGCTTCACCCCGTCCCCGGAGCTGCTCGCCGCGAAGGGAGAGGAGATCCTGGGAATCGTCTCCCGGATCCGGGCCGAGAGGGAGTGGGCCCCGCGGGAGAACCCGCTCTGCCCCTGGTGCGAGTACCGGGAGATCTGCCCGGTGGGGAAGGAGATCCCCTCCCCGGAGGAGCGGCCCGCCGAGAAACCGGACGTACCCTTCTGACTTCAGTCCCGCGAGGCCAGGAACAGGCGCAGGACGTACCAGAGCATCAACGCCACGGAGGCGAAGAGCTCCAGCGCGGCGGCCACGTGCCGGTCCTTCGGGTAGTGGTGGAGG
>JAOZQC010000366.1 GCA_029932425.1 Planctomycetota bacterium
GTACACCATGTTTGGGAAGGGAGGCGGAAAATATTTCCTGGATGCTAGCCGAGAGCCTGGACCCGGAACTGCCGGGTGAAGGACCGGAAGAAAGGAGCGACCTGGTTGAGGTAGACGACTTGGCCCTCCGCCTCTTCGGTCACTGCATGTGAGCGGCCGCCGTTCTCGTTCAGGAAGTCCGCCCCAGCCAGCAGAGTCACGAGGGATTGAAGCACGTTCGGATCACGGGAATCCTGCAGGAGACGTCTCCAGTCTTCGGCGAGGCCGCTCTGAGCCGGCTCCGAGCGCTCTTGGCGGGGAGGATTCTCGGCCCGCGGGACCTCCGCAGAGATGAACCGCTCGTACCGGAACCGTTGCGTCTCCCAAGGAGGCACCGGGATCGGCGGGCGGGAGCTTCTCCCCGCAGCTGCAGCCACCATGACCAGAGTCCCCCCCGCCACGAGCCCCGCCACGAAGGCCACGATTCCCGCGGGAAACCAGGGCCTGGCGGAGAACGACCTCATGTTGCCGGCGGACATTCGTCCGCGCAACTCCATGAAAAGTAGCCCGGCCCCTCATGCAGGACGATGTTGCCGTAGCTGGGGCCGCCGATGGCCAGGCTCACCAGGCCGCACACCACGAGGGTGGCTACCAGGAGCATCAGGGCGGACGTCGTGGGGCGCATGGAAGACCTCCTTTTCTCGGAATGCTGCCCGGCCCCTCCCCCACGGCCCCCAAGTGGACCCGGGGAGGCGAGGCTTGCACCCTCATAGTGGGGAAAAAGGGGGAGGGGGGGGTGGGAGATTCCGACGAAAAACGCGCGAGCCGCTCTCCGATCGTCCGGAGAGCATCTCTGCCAGCCTCCTCCTGGCCTCCCGCCGGATCTTCCGGGCCCGGTCCCTCCCCACTGCCAGCCAGGCCATGACCCAGGGAGTGGTCCGCGCAGGCTCCCAGCCATGCTCCGCGATGAGCAGGAGAACCTCGCGCCAGGGTGGCGGCATCCGACGAATCGCCCGGAGCGTTCGGGCCAGCTCCTCCCGGAGGGCCGCTTCCGCATCCACCGAACACCCGGTCCTCCCGCTCCCCCTCCCGGCCACCGCACGCAAGGCCTCGGATCGCCGTGTCGATTCCCGCAGGTCTCCCGACCGAAGGTGGACCGCCAGCGCCGAGAGCCAGCGGGACTCGCATCGGATGCCGCCCCCCCCCGGACACACCGTTCCCAAAGCGATGCCACGATGCGGGAGAGGAGATCTTCCGCGGTGTCACGATCCCCGCACCAGGAGAGAAGACGGGAGAGGAGAATGGAGCGGCCTTCCCTGTTCCACCTCCGAAGCTCCGTCGGGTCTCCAAGCACCGCCCGCTTCACGGCCTCGACCAGACCACACGCGTCCACCGGGATACTCGGTCCCCTCACCTCTCGCTCCCCATGACGGGGAGGCCCCTGCAAGCCCCCTCCGTCTCCAGCATCGCAGACTCCTCACGATTGTCGCCCCGGACGCGCCGCCGTCAAGAGGAGGGAGGCGGAGGGGAGGAGTCGGACGGTGAGCTCCTCTCGAGGTGGGCGCTCGAGACGGTCGAGCGCGGCTACCGGGCGGTGCTCCGCCGCGACGATGATGTGCCGGGCATGGTCGAGGCCCTGCAGGCTCGAGGAAGGCACTGTCCCGGATGCTTCAGGGCAGGAACTTCTTCGGGTTGGCGATCTTCGCCGGGAGGTACTCCTCCATCACGAAGTTCAGGCTGTGGAGGGCGAAGGCCTGCTGCTCCACGCGGACTCCCATCTTGAGGAGCTTGTTCAGCGCGATCTTCCACTTCCGGTGGCTTCGGAAGAAGGGGTCGTTCTTCAGGGCGTCCTTCGCCCGCTTCACGTCCACGTCCTTCAGCTTGTGGGTGGCGTCGCGGAGGTCGAAGTCCTCGATGTCCTGGGGGGTCACGCCGAGGAACCGGGCCTGCGGGACGCAGAAGAAGCGGTTGATGTGGGCGGCGTTCCCCGATCCCACCTTGAGCGTGCGGTAGATGTTGGCGATGCCGTAGGGGTCGCAGTCCACGAAGGCGTAGACGGGCAGCCGGCAGGCGTCGGAGAGTCTCCGGATGAAGCGGCGGCAGGCCCGCGTGGGGACCCCCGCCATGGAGATGATGATGCAGTTGGCGTCGCGCCAGAAACGATGGCGGTTCAGGCGGTCGAACATGCCCCCGGTCTCGATGGCGAGGATGAACTTCGCCTTCGTCCGGAACTTCAGGTGCTCCACGTGCACGGGCACGCTGTAGGCCCCCGTCCCCAGCCGGCTGCAGTCCGTCTCCACCTTTTCCCCCGTCACGGGATCGCGGTCGATGATGACGAGGGGGCCCGCCACCGCCCCCCCGTGCTCGTCGGGCACGAAGCGAAGCTGCTCCCGGCTCACCCCCTTCACCGCGAACATGGCCTCGATGTCGTCCATCACGGTGTCGGATTCCGCCTGCTCGTTGAACTTCGCCTCCCCCCAGTTCTTGGACTGGTAGTAGGCGTCCCGCTTGGTGGCCACGTCGTCCGTCTCCACCAGGAGCTTCGAGAGGCACATCATGCGGAGCGTCTGGGCGAAGGCCTTCACGGTGTTCATGGAGAGGGTGCGGCGGGAGGTCTGCCCCAGGATCTCGAAGTAGCCCACGTCCCGGTCGTACTTCACGTTCCGGAGGGAGCGGACGGGGAAGACCAGCTCCGGGGGGCGATCCGCGAGGACGCTGCCCCGGATCTCCTCCGCGGTGGCCACGATCGACTCCCGGACGACCCGGTCGTCCGCGTCCGGGGCGGGCGTCCTCCCCTTCCCCCGCGGCCTCTTCCCTCCCGTCGAACCTCGCGCGCTCATGCCCTGCGGCTCCTCTGAAGGATCTCCACCAGCCTCCGGAACGTTTCCTCCCGCTCGTCGTCCGTGAGCTCCAGGATCTCCTGGAGCGCGTAGCCGATGTGGGGCAGGTACTTCTCGATGTAGGACCGCTTGCGCGCGGCCTCCTTCTCCCGCTTCACGCGGCGGATGTGGCGGCCGATCTTCCGCCCGGACTCCTGCAGGGCCAGGCGGAGCTCCCGCATCACCTCCGGGTAGTGGGCGATGGCTTCCTTCGACTCGGAGGTGAACGGCACCCACACGGAGGCGAAGTGGACGAAGACCACGAGGGGCCCCACGGGCATCCCCCCCTTGGGGTGCTGGATCCCGTAGTTCCGCCAGGGGGCGCCGCCCACCGCCTTGGTGATGGCGCAGGCCGACTGCTGGTAGAGCAGCGGGACCCGGTTCGCGAACCGGATCACCTTCACCGGCTGGTCGGCGGGCAGGGACCCGCCCCAGGCCAGGCCCACCTCCACCAGGAACGGGTTTCCCCGGTACACGGAGGGGGGCCGGGTGGCGGCCACCACGAACTCCGGGTCGTACTCCTTCTTGAGCCCGGTGCGGATCGCCTCGTCCCCGATGGGGGCCAGGCAGTCCGTGGGCGGCTTGCGGATCTTCACCTTCGGGATCGCCTGGTAGAGCCGGTCCGCTTCCTCCCGGGCGATGCGCGTGACCCAGGCGTTCTGGGAGAGGCCCGCCACGTGGCAGATCTCCGAGGCCACCGCGGGGCTCACCCGGGAGAAGTCGGAGACGAGGAAGGCGCGCAGCTTCTTCGCCTTCGTCGTCTTCAGCATCTTCATGAGCACGCCCAGCTCCACCCCGTAGGGGTGCGGCTTGATCTCCTTCGGCTCGCGGGGAAGGATCTCCGTCCCCCGCTCGAAGACGGTCTCCTGGCCGTCCGGGCTGAGATAGTGGAAGCGCGCGTGGGGGTTCGCCACCGCGCACTCGCGCAGGTACTCGTCCACGGAGTGCGCCCCCCGCTGGTAGCGGGCCTCCAGGCAGATCTCCACCGAGGTGCCGTGGTCGGGATCCCAGTCCACGACCTCGTCGGTGACGATCTCCGGCTGGTTCTTCTGGGTGTTGACGAGGATCTCGAAGAGATGGGCCGGCTTCCCCTTCCCCGTGCGGGAGACGATCCTCGTGGGCTGCCCCGTGGTGAGCTGGCCGTACATCCCCGCCGCGCTGATGCCGATGCCCTGCTGGCCGCGGCTCTGCCGCAGGCGGTGGAACTTCGACCCGTAGAG
>JAOZQC010000020.1 GCA_029932425.1 Planctomycetota bacterium
TCGTCCAGCTCGCCCGGCATCGAGTCGTTCTCGATCCGCAGCCGGGCGGCGGCTCTCGGCCTGGCGGAGCGGGTGCTCCTGCCGGGCTTTCGCGGGGACCTGGACCGCATCTTCGCGGACGCGGACCTCGCCCTGCTCACGAGCCGGAACGAGGGCACCCCGGTGGCCCTCATCGAGGCCGCGGCCGCGGGGGTTCCCGCCGTGGCCACGAGGGTGGGCGGCGTTCCCTCCGTGGTGCGGCACGGGGAGACGGGGTTCCTCTGCGCGGACGGGGACGCCGGGGGTCTGGCGCGGGCCGTCCTCCGTCTCCTCGGGGACCCCGGGCTCCGCGACGCCCTGGGCGCCGCCGCCCGCGACCACGCCCGGGAGCGCTTCTCCGCGGCCCGGCTGCTCCGGGACCTCGACCGCCTCTACGGCCGGTTCCTCCCCGATCTGGACCGCGGAGGGGGACGGCGTGGTATCTTTCACCACCACTCCGGAGAGCTTCGGTGAAGATCTACACGAGATCCGGTGACGGAGGCGAGACGGGCCTCCCCGGCGGCACCCGCCGGTCGAAGAGCGACGTCCGCGTCACCGCCTACGGCGAGGTCGACGAGCTGAACGCCTCCCTGGGCTTCGCGGTCTCCCAGATCGCGGACGCCGGGCTCCGGGGGGAGCTCCGGGAGATCCAGCGCGACCTGCTCGCCCTGGGGGCGGACCTGGCGGCTCCCCCCGCGGCCGGGGCGGCCCCCGGGGGGCGGCGTCTCCACCCGGACCGGGTCCGGGACCTGGAGACCCTCATCGATCGGCACGACGCCCGGAACGAGCCCCTCCGCCGCTTCCTCCTTCCGGGAGGGGCCCCCGGCGCCGCCGCCCTCCACGTGTGCCGCACCGTCTGCCGCCGCGCGGAGCGGGCCGCCGTGCGGCTCTCCGAGGCGGAGGAACCGGATCCCACGGCCGTCGCCTACCTGAACCGCCTCTCCGATCTCCTGTTCGTCCTGGCCAGGAGGGTGAACGCCGAGGCGGGCGTGGAGGAGGAGACCTGGGAAGGCGGCGGACGGTGAAGGAGGCGGAGATCAGCCTCCGCAAGAGCGAGCACCTCCGGATCGTCGCGGAGGAGGACATCACCTTCCGCCGGCCCACGCTCCTCGAGGACGTCCGGCTCCTCCCGGACGCCCTGCCCGAGCTCGACCTCGAGGAGGTCGAGACCCGGATCCGCTTCTTCGGCAAGGAGCTCGAGCTCCCCCTCCTCTGCACGAGCATGACGGGGGGCGCGGGCGGCGCCCGGTCCCTCAACGAGGGCCTGGCCCGCGCCGCGGGAGCCACGGGCATCGCCTTCGCGGTGGGCAGCCAGCGGGTGATGCTCGAGCACCCGGAGACCGCCCCGGACTTCGCGGTGCGCCCCGTGCTGGGAGACGGGGTACTGCTCGGGAACATCGGCGGGCAGCAGATTCCCGTCTTCGGCCCCCGGCGGGTGGCGGAGCTGGTGGACGCCATCGAGGCCGACGGGATCTGCGTCCATCTGAACCCCGCTCACGAGCTGGCCCAGCCCGGAGGCGACCGGCGCTTCCGGGGGGTGCTCGACGGCATCGCCGCGCTGGTGGACCTCCTCGAAGGCCGGGTGCTCGTGAAGGAGGTGGGCTCGGGGCTCTCCCCGGACGTGGTGGCCCGCCTCCGGGAGGCGGGGGTCAGGTGCTTCGACGTGGCGGGGGCGGGAGGCACGTCCTGGCCCCGGGTGGAAGCCCGTCGCGCGGCGACGGAGAGCGACCGCGCGTTCGCCCGGGCCTTCGGCGAGTGGGGGATCCCCACCGCCGCCGCGATCGCCCTCGCCCGGCGCACGACGGGGGACGAGGCGGTGATCGTGGGGGCCGGCGGCATCCGGTCCGGCCTCGATGCGGCCCGGGCGATCGCGCTCGGGGCGGACCTCGCGGGAATGGCGCGGGAGCTCCTCCTCGCCTTCCGGGCCGGGGGGGCGGAGGGAACCGCGGAGCGGATCCGCACCGTCGGCCGGGAGCTCCGGGCGGCGATGCTCCTCGCGGGCGCCCGGACCCTCGAGGACCTGCGCCGGGTCCCCCGGGTGATCACCGGCGAGCTCGGCCGCTGGCTGGAGAAGGCGCCCGGATTGAACTTGGCCGGGCGCCGGACTCCCGACTAGTGATAAAGAACCCATGACCGTCTCCCCCGATTCTCGACCGAGCGCCCGTCCGGAGCCGTCCCCGGCCTCGTCCCGGATTCCCCGCTCCTTCCGGCAGTCGGCGGACCTCCTCCTCTCGTTCCTCCAGCGCACGTTCGACCTGCAGAACGAGGAGGTGCTCGACCTCCGCAACGGCACCGCCCTCCGGCTGGAGCACGCGGTGAACATGGTGGAGAACGCCATCGGAGTGCTGGGCCTGCCCCTGGGCCTCGGGCTGAACTTCGTGGTGAACGAGCGGGAGTACATCGTCCCCATGGCCATCGAGGAGGCCTCGATCATCGCCGCGGCCTCGAAGGCCGCCCTCATGGTGCGCCGGGCGGGGGGCTTCACGGCGAGCGCCGACGAACCCGTCATGATCGGCCAGATCCAGGTCCTCGACGTCCCGGACCCGGAGGGGGCGGAGGCCCGGCTCCGCGAGGGAAGGGACGAGGTCCTCGCGAGCGCGAACGCCCCCATCCGGCGGATGGTGAGCCGCGGGGGCGGCGCCTTCGATCTCGACGTCCGGAGGCTCCCCGAGGGCGAAGGGGAGTCGATGCTCGTGGTCCACCTGAAGATCGACGTGCGCGAGGCCATGGGCGCGAACGCCGTGAACTACGCCTGCGAGGCGGCGGGACCCGTGGTGGAGAAGCTCACCGGGGGCCGGGTGAACCTCCGCATCGTGTCGAACTACGCCACCTACCGCCTCGCCCGCGCCCGCTTCGGGCTGCCCGTGGACAAGCTCGCCGACGCGGACTTCCCGGGGGAGGAGGTGGCGAGGCGCATGGTGGAGGCCAGCCGCTTCGCGGAGATCGACCCCTACCGGGCGGCCACCCACAACAAGGGCATCTTCAACGGCATCTGCGCCGCCGCGGTGGCGCTGGGGCAGGACTGGCGGGCCATCGAGGCCGGGGGGCACGCCCACGCCGCCCGGGACGGCCGCTACCGGGGGCTCACCTCCTACCGCGTCGAGGAGGGCCGCCTCGTGGGGAAGATCGAGCTGCCCCTGCAGGTGGGCTGGGTGGGGGGGGCGGTGAACTCCCATCCCGGGATCCGGCTGCTCCGGCGGATCAGCGGCGTGAAGGACGCGCGGGAGCTCGCCTGCGTCCTCGCCGCCGTGGGGCTCGCCCAGAACTTCGCGGCCTGCCTCGCCCTGTCCACGGTGGGCATCCAGCAGGGTCACATGGCGCTCCACGCCCGCAGCGTGGCCATGAGCGTGGGGATTCCCGCCTCCGACATCGAGACGGTGGCCCGGGAGATGATCCGCCGCGGCGAGGTGAGCATCTCGGGCGCGGAGAAGGCCTACCACCGCTTGACGGTGCGGCGCCGCCGGGAGGAGCGCGCCCGGAAGGGGCCCGTGGAAGCCTACGCCCCCGGGAAGGTGGTGCTCTTCGGCGAGCACGCCACCGTGTACGGTTTCCCGGGCATCACCGCCGCCATCGACCTGGGGCTCAAGGTCCGCATCCGCCACGACCCGGACGGCCCGAACTACCCGCATCCCTACCTGCGGCGGGCCTTTCCCGCCGACCCCGGAAAGCTCGACTTCACCCTCTTCGGCAAGGCCGTGGAGACGGCCCTCGCCATGTACGGCCTCGAGAACGCCCCCCTCGCCATCGAGGTGGAGTCGGACCTCGTCCCCGGCATGGGCCTGGGAACCTCCGCCGCCCTCTCCACCGCCCTCTGCACGGCCCTCCGCCGCTACCGCAAGATGAGCGGGGAGCGGTGCTGGGACCGCGAGCTGTTCGAGGAGGTCCAGAAGCTCGAGGCGATCTTCCACGGCACCCCGAGCGGCATGGACGCCGCCACCGTGCTCTCCGGGAACGTCCTGTGGTTTCGGGCGGGCCCCCCCCGGGAGGTCCTGCCCCTGAAGCTTAGGAAGCCCGTGGCGGGGGTCGTCTGCCTCGTGGAGCCCGGCGCCTCCACCCGGGAGCTCGTGGCCCGGGTGCGCCGCCTGCGGGAAGCCCACCCGGAGCGCATCGACCGCCTGCTGGGGGAGATCGGCGAGATCACCACCCAGGCGGGCATCGCCCTGGGCTCCGGCCACCTCGCGGAGACCGGGCGGCTCATGGTGAAAAACCACGAGCGCCTCCGGGAGCTCGGCGTGTCGACGCCCGGCCTCGACCGGGCCGTGGAGTTCCTCCTGGAGAACGGCGCCCTGGGGGCCAAGCTCACGGGGGCCGGCGGGGGGGGCGCCGTGGTGGCGCTCGTCCGGCCCGAGCTGCTGGACGGGGTGCTGGAGCGGCTCACCCCCCGCTTCCCGTCGGTGTTCACCTTCGGCATCGGGGGTTGACCTTGATCACCCGGGTCCGGGCCGCGGCCTGCGCGAACATCGCCCTCACCAAGTACTGGGGGAAGGCCGGGCCGGGGAATGCCCCCGCCACTCCCTCCATCTCCCTCGCCCTTTCGGCGCTTCGCACGGAGACCGTCGTGGAGCGGGTCCGGGGGGGGCGGGACCGCGTGATCCTCGACGGACGGCCGGCGGACCGGGGCACGCGGACCCGGGTGGGCGCCTACCTCGACCTCTGGCGGGAACAGGGTCTCCTCCGGGGGAACTTCCGCGTGGACTCGAGGAACCTCTTTCCCACCGCCGCGGGGCTGGCGAGCAGCGCCTCGGGGTACGCGGCCCTGGCGGCGGCGCTCTCCGCCTTCTCCCCCCGGCGGATCGGCCGAATCGAGCTCTCCCGCCTGGCCCGGCTGGGGAGCGGGAGCGCGGCCCGCTCCGTCCCCGGGGGGCTCGCCCGCCTGCCCGCGGGGCCCGATCCCGCGGCCCGCCGCCTCCTCCCCCCCGCGGCCGTGCCCTTCGGGATGGTGGTGGCCCTGGCCGCAACCGGGGAGAAGGAGACGGGCTCCCGCGAGGGGATGCTCGCGAGCGCCCGCTCCTCCCCCTACTACCGGGCGTGGCTCCGGCAGGCCCGGCGCGACGACCGGGAGATGCGGGCGGCCCTCGCCGCCGGCGACCTCCCGCGGATCGGCGCCCTGGCGGAGGGGAACATGGCCGCCATGCACGCGGTGATGCTCGCCACGCGCCCCGCGCTCCTCTACTGGAACGAGGTGACGATCCGCCTGCTCGGGGCGGTGCGGGGGTGGCGCCGCCGGGGCCTCGCCGCCTGGGCCACGGTGGACGCCGGCCCCCACGTGGTCCTCCTCTGCGCCCGGGAGGACCTGCCGCGCGCGGCGCGCCGGGCCCGCCGGGTTCCCGGCGTCCGGGGGGTCATCGAGAGTCTCCCCGGGGGGGCCGCCGAGGTGATCGAGATCGAGGAGCGCTGATGGGACTCTCGGTGCGCGTGCCGGGAAAGGTCCTCCTCTGCGGGGAGTACGCGGTGCTCCGGGGGGGGACGGCCGTGCTGGCCCCCGTCTCCCGGGCCCTCACCGTGGCGGAGGCGCGGACGGGGACGGAGGCGCAGGCTCTCTCCCCCGTGGTCCGCGAGGCCCTGGCGGAACCGCTCCCCTTTTCGGAGCCCTCGCCCCCGCTGCGGGTCACCGTGGACCGGGGGGCGTTCTTCCACGCCGCGGGCGGCGGCCCCCCGGTGAAGCTCGGCCTCGGCAGCTCGGCCGCGGAGGCGGTGGGGGTGATCGCCCTCCGCTTCCAGCGCGCGGGACGCCACCGGCGCTCCTCCCGGAGGGAGGTCTTCCGGCACGCCCTCGCCGCCCACCGGCGGGCCCAGGGGGGGCGGGGGAGCGGGGCCGACGTGGCCGCCTGCGCCTTCGGCACCTGGATCCGCTACCGCCCCCGGGACCCCGAGCCGGAGGTCGTCCCGATCCCCGCCGCGTCCCGCCCCCCGCTCCCCCTCTCCCTCCTCTGGACCGGGCGCCCCGCCGACACCCGGCAGGCCATCGATCGCTTCGAGACCTGGGAGCGATCGGGCGGCCGGGCGGTCCGGGAAAAGGTGGAGCGCCTGGTCCGGCTCGCGGACCGCACCGCCGGTCTGTGGTCGAGGCGGGACGTCCGGCCGGAGGATCTCACGGCGGCCCTCCGCGACTACGCGGCGGCCGTGGACGAGATCGCCCGGGAGGCGGGCTTCCCCTACCTGACCCCCGAGATCCGCCGCCTGGACGAGGAGGCCCGGGCCGCGGGCGGCCTGGCCAAGCCCACCGGCGCCGGCGGCGGCGACCTGGCGCTCCTCGTCCGGCCGGCGCCGCGCTGAGGAACCGGTCCGGTGTTCCCGTCCGCGCCGGCCCCCGCGGGACGAGGGTGGTCTCGCCCGCCCGGCCGCTCCCGCGATCACCCGGAGCGACCGCCGGGGGGCCCCGCGGCGCCGCCCGGCGCCGGAGCCCGTGGCGGGGCCCGCCGCGGCGCCGGGTAGAAGATCTCGTCCAGGTGGTAGAGGAGCCGGGCCGGGAGCGGGTGGAGGCGGACCAGGCGCCGCACCAGGTTGTGGAAGACGTTGTCCCGGTGGGAGAAGGGGCAGACCGCCATGCAGATCCCGCAGTCCGTGCCCGCCCGGCGCCAGAAGGCGTAGCACCGCTCCACCTTCGTCCCCCACTTCGAGACCCCCCGGATGATCTCCGGCTCCCCGAGGGAGAGGGCCCGGGACGGGCAGGACCGGGCGCACTTCCGGCAGAACCCGCAGAAGGCCCGGACCCCGAGATCCACGGGCTCGTCCCACCGCACGGGACAGTCGGTGGTCACCGCCCCGATCCGCACCCGGCTGCCGTGGCGGTCGGCCACCAGGATGTTGTTCCGGCAGAGCTCCGGATCGTGGTAGCGGCCGCGGGGATCGAGGAGGGGCGGCAGGCTCCGGATCCGGTCGTCGACCCGCCGGAGCTCCGGGCGGCGCGCGTAGGTGTCCCGGTAGGCCTCGGTGCCCGGGACCCGCGCCATGCGGGCGAACATCGTGTCCCGCTCGTCGACCCGGACGTCTCCCGCCCCGCGCCCGGGCACGCGCCGCTCCTCCCGGGGACTCAGCGCCGGCCGGCGGCCGCGAGCCCCTTCCGGTCCACCGCCTCGAAGCAGGCCTTCACCGCCCCCTTCGCGGCGTCGTCGTTCCCGGAGGTCTCGATCTCCAGGAGCACCCGGCCCCCGAAGGCCACGATCCGGGTGGCGCCGCCCTTCTCGGAGATCAACCAGCCGGCGAAGCCGCCGCCCTCCACCTTCTCCAGCGAGAGATCGGGGTTCATCTTCATCATCTCCCGCATCCGGGGGTCGTCGTACATCTTCATCGCCTGGCGCATGCCGTTCACGAGCTGGGGAGAGCTGCTGATCGTGAGCGTCACCTGCCGCCGGTCCGCCTCCCGCCGGTAGGTGCAGCGCACCGTGGTCCACTGGGCGGCCTCCTTGCCCGATCCCCAGGATCCCGACTGGCTGTCGATCTCGCCCCCCTTGAAGTCTCCGAACGACCTCGGGACGAAGGTCTCGAGCTTTTTCCGGAAGGCGTCCTGGATGATGCCGATGGCCTTCTGGAGGCTCTCGATGGCGGCCTCCGCGTTCCCCGCCAGGAGCTCCGCCTTCCCCTTGTCGATGAGGGCCGCCGCCTCCTTCACGGCGTCACCCGCGGGCACCTTCTTCTCCCCCGCCGCGGGCCCCTCCTGGGCGAAGGCGTAGCCGAACACCAGCACGCCCGCGAGTCCGAGTCCCACCAGCCACGCATGCTTCATGGATCCTGCCTCCCTTCTTTCTCTCGACGTATCGGCTCCGTTCCCGCGCCCGGCGAGACGGCCGGCCGGGAACCTTCCGGGCGGTCCGCCGCCCGCCGACCCTCCTTCTCGCCTTCCTTGATGCGGTTCCACTGGTCCAGCACCTCCCCCGCCGTGTCGCAGCGGGCGTCCCCGAAGACGTGGGGGTGCCGGCGCACGATCTTGTCCCGGATCCGGGAGAGACAGTCCTCGATGGTGAACCAGCCCTTCTCCCGGGCCAGGCGCGCCACGAACACCAGGTTGAAGAGCAGGTCTCCGATCTCCTCGCAGAGGTTCTCGGGATCCCGGTTCCGGATCGCGTCCGTGACCTCGTCCAGCTCCTCCTGGAGGTGGGGGGCCATGGAGTCGAGATCCTGTTCCCGGTCCCAGGGGCAGCCCCCGGGCTCGCGGAGGCGGTCCATGATGGCGACGAGCTCGTCGAAGGTGCGGGACATCAGCGGATCCTCTCCAGGTTCCCCCCCTCCACGAGACGGTAGATCCGGTTCGGGGCCACGCCGAGGATTCTCTGCTCCCGGCCGTTCGGCCACCGGACCACCAGGGTCACCGGATCCCTCGAGGCCCCGAGGCCGAAGCGGAGCGAGGGGTCGTCCTGGCACCCGGTCCCCGTTCCGCAGCGCACCTCGCGCACCTGCGCCCGGCCCCCGGAGATCACCGTGACCCGCGCCCCCACTCCGGCGGCGTTCGTTCCCTCGCCGCCCCGGAGCGTGAGACCGAGGAAGGAGCCCACCGGTCCCTCGTTGCGGTAGAGGCTGACCCCCGAGCCGGAGCCCACCACGAGGTCGAGGTCGCCGTCCAGGTCCACGTCCCCGAACGCGGACCCCCAGCCGTTGTCCTTGCGGACCCCCGCCAGCCAGGTGACGTCCCGGAAGTGCGCCTTCCCGTCGTTCAGGTAGAGGAAGGCCTTGCGCCCGCGGTAGATCGAGGTGAGGTAGAGGTCGAGGTCGCCGTCCAGGTCCACGTCCCCCAGGGAGACGTTGGAGTGGGTCTCCTCGTAGCGGACCCCGCTCTCGCGGAACACGTCCCGGAAGGTGTAGGACGGGGGGCCGGAGGAGAGAAAGATCCGGGTCACGTCCGAGAACCCGATGTACCGCGGGTGGGCGAGGTTGCCCACCACGAGATCCAGGTGGCCGTCCCCGTCGAGGTCGCCGAACACGGGGCCGATGCCGTGCCCGAAGTACCCCTCGTCGCACTCCCCCTCCACGCCGCGGGCGCGCGCCTCGTTCGCGAGCCTCCCGTCCCCCCCGTTCACGAGGAGGAAGTCGGGATCCAGGCGGTAGTTCGCCACGTAGAGGTCCCGGTCGCCGTCCTCGTCGAAGTCGGCCGCCGCGGCCCCCCGCCCGCACATGGGCTCCGGGCTCACGCCCGAGATCCGGTCCGTGGCGTCCGCGAAGGCGAGGCCTCCCCGGTTCCGGAGGAGCACGTCCGGGGTGCCCCGCGCCCAGGGAGGGGTGGGCGGCCTCTCGTAGTTCGCCAGGTAGACGTCGAGGAGGCCGTCCCCGTCGAAGTCGAAGATCGCGGCGGCCTCCGTCCGGAACGTTCCCTTCCGCTTCAGCGCCGCCGGGGTCCGGTCGGAGAAGCCTCCCTTCCCGTCGTTCTCGAGCACCAGGGGGTGCGCGGTGCGGAACACGAAAAGGTCGAGGTCCCCGTCGTCGTCGAGGTCCGCGAAGAGTCCCCCGCGCGCCCCCCGGACGGCGGGGAAGCCCGGAGCCGGCGCGAAGCTCCCGTCCCCCCGGTTCAGGAACAGGCGGGAGCCCCCCACCAGGAGGTCGGGGAACCCGTCCCCGTTCACGTCGGCCAGGGCCACCCGGCCGCCCCGGACTCCTCCGAGTCCCGCCGCCCCCGTGGCCTCCGTGAACCGGGGAGCGGGCCCCAGCCGCGGGGCGAGCCACGCCCGCAGCACCTTCCCGGCCGGAAGGAGCTCGCGGAGGCGCCGCTCCGCCTCCGGCGAGGGACCCGAGGCCAGGGACCGGGCGAAGGCGTCGATCGCCTCCTCCCGGCGGGAGAGGGAGAGGAGGAGCTCGCCCCGCCAGAGGTAGAGGTTCACGTCGAAGGGGAGGATGGCCGCCGCCTCGTCGAAGGCGGCCCGGGCCCCCGGCAGGTCCCCCCGAAGCTGCCGCGCCCGGCCCCGCCAGGAAAGGTAGCGGCCCCGCGTCCTCCGGAGCATCCGCGCCCAGTCCTCGTCCGAGGTGAGCTCCGGGCGATCCCTCTCCCGGGGCTTCTCGAGAAGGGTGAGGGCCCGCTCCACGTGGGGGAGGGCCCGGGCCGCGTCCGGCGGGTCCGTGGTGAGGAGCCAGCGGGCGAGGGCGGCGTGCACCCGCCGGTCCGCGGGATCCTTCGCGAGCATCTCCTCCGCGGCGGCGAGGAGCCGCTTCCGGTCCCCGCGGAGGGTGTAGAGCAGGATTTCCCGGACGGTGCCCGCCTGCTTCGAGTCCGGGAAGAGCCGGAGGAAGCGCCGGATCCGGCTCGCGCGCTTCGGGGGGTCCCGCTCCGTGATGATCGACTCGAAGGCGTCCCCCTCCACCTCCTCCGGGAGCTCCCGGGGATGCTCCTCGATGATCCGGGCCAGGAGCCGGTCCTTCGCCTCGCGGGCGTCCACGAGGCCGTACCCCAGGAGGGCCGCCACCAGGCGCCACCGGGGGCCCCCGGGAGGCGTGGCCGCCAGGAAGGCGTCGATCTCCGCCCGGACCCGTTTCCGCGCGCGGTCCGAGTAGTCCTCCCGGGAGAGCTCCACCTCCCAGGTCGAGGCCCGGACTTCCGGGTCCTCGGGGGCGAGGGGGCGGAGCTTCTCGAGCACGCGCCCCGCCCGCGCCGGCCGCTCCATCCGGAGGTAGACCTCCACGAGGAGCTTCGCGGCCTCCACGTCGCGCGGGGCCTCCACCAGCCGGGTGAGGAGCAGCCGCTCCGCGGTGCCGTGGTCCCGGTACCGGAAGGCCCGCCGGGCGGGGGCCAGGGGGTCCTCCGCGGGCGCCGCGCCCGGGGCCGCGGTCACGATCCAGGGAAGGAGAAGGATCCAGGCTCTCATGGGGCGCCTCCGGACTCGCCGGCCCACCGGGCCGGCTCCCGATTCTGGAGGGGCCCCCGGGGAGGGTGAAGGATTCGACGGCCCGGACGCTCCCCCCCCCCTCAGCGCCCGGCGGGGGGAAGGACGATGTCCAGCTCCTTCTCCGCGCGCCGGATCCTCAGGCGGATCGCCGCGTCCTTCCGGGAGGAGAGGAGGCGCCCCAGCTCCACGCGCGAGTCCACCTTCTTTCCGTTCACGGCGAGGACGACGTCGCCCGGCCGGAGTCCGCACGCGGCCCATCGCAGGTCCACGGAGCGCACCACGAGGGGCGGGGCCGGGCGCTCGCCGAGGAGGCAGGGGACCCGGACGGTGGTCTCGCCCCTCCGGACCCGGAAGGTGAGGGTGACGCCCGCCGGCGTGCGCAGCAGCCGGAAACCCAGGTCCTCCGCGCCCGCCAGGGGATCCTCCCCCACCGCCAGGAGGACGTCCCCGGGCCGGAGACCGGCCCGGGCGGCGGGGGAGTGCTCCAGGACGTTCGCGATCTCGAGCGCGCCGGGACGGAGGAGCACGCCCATGTACCCGTGGCGCACGCGGCCGTGCTCCCGGATCTCCCGGAGGGCGTACGCGAGGTCCCGGGCGTGGATCGCCGCCCCCAGACCCTCGGAGCCATCGAGACCGCGGATCCGGACCCCGCCCGCTCCCCCCGCGGACACGAGCCGGAAGGCGCCCGCGAAGGAGCCCACGCCCATGCCCATCACCCGCCCCCGGGCGTCCAGCACGGGCCCGCCCACGTCGCCGGGACGGATCGGGGTGTTCAGCAGGAGGTAGTTGTCGTACCGGTCATCGGGCCCCGTCCGGCGCCGCACCCCGGTGACCACGGCCAGGGAGATGCTCATCTCCTGGCCGTAGGAGTGGCCGAGGAAGATCCCCAGGGATCCCGCGGGATGCTCCTCCTCGTCGAGAGCCAGCGGCTCCACGCCCGGTACGGGATCGATGGAGAGCACGGCCAGATGGAAGAGGCGGTCCGTGCCGAGGACCCGGGCGTCCCGGCTCACGCCTCCCCGGAAGGCCACCCGGGCCCGCTCGGCCTCCCCGACGATCCGGCGGGTGGTCAGCACCAGGTCGCCCCCGCCCACCACGAAGCCCGTGCCCACCCGCCGGCTCCTGAGGACCACGGGGCGGCCGGCGGCCTTCTCCGGCCCCCCGGGGGCCGGGAGCGGAACGCTCCGCTCCATGGAGACCTTCACCTCCACGGAGACCTTCACCACCGCGGGAGCCGCGCGCTCCGCGATCGACCGGATCTCCTTCTCCAGGCGGGTGAGCAGGCTCTCCTCCGCCCGGCCCGCGGGGGCCCAGAGAAGCAGGAGGACGATCGCGGCGAGGAGTCGTTTCATGGCTTCGGACCCCCTCACCGGTACTCCGCGTCCACCGGGCGGATCTCCGTGCCCCCGCCCCTCCGCTCCCGGAGGGCCCGGAGGTAGCGGATGAGGGCGGGATCCAGCTCGATGAGATCGTTCTTCTCGTCCACGTAGCGAAGGGGCATCTCCCCGGGAGGAGATCCGTGACCGGGGCCGCGTCCGCCGGGACCGCCGGGCGCTCGGGCGACGGGGCGCCCCCGCGGTCCGGCCCCGTCGCGAGGGGAAGCACCACGAGCAGGAACACCGCCGCCGTGGCCAGGCCCGCCGCGTAGGTGAGGGCGAGGAGCGGCATCCGCGGGCGCACGATGCGCACGGGAGGCGGGGGGGAGAACGCGATCCGGGTCTCCAGGCGGTGGAGAGCGTCCTCCGGGGGATCCACCTCCGGCCACGCGGCCAGGGCGTCCACCACCAACCGCGCCCGCTCCTCCTCCTCGCGGCAGGCGTCGCACCCGGAGAGGTGGGCGGCGATCCGCCGGGCCTTGCCCATGGGGAGCACGCCGTCGACGTAGTCCGTCAGGAGCCTCCGTACTCTCTTGCATCTCATGGTTGCATCACCTCACGGACCCCGTGCCTCGCCAGGCTCCGGGCGATCCTCTCCCGCGCACGGCGCAGGCAGTTCTGCACGGTGCGGGAGGTCATTCCCGTCACCTCCGCGATCTCCCGGAACTTGAGACCCTGGTAGTGGCGCAGGATCAACACGCTGCGTTCCCGGTCCGGCAGCTCGGACACCGCCTTGCGGACGAGGCGCACGATCTCCCGGTCGGCCGCGTCCTCGTCGGGCGCGGCGTCCGGCGATTCCAGCCGCTCGGCCAGCGAGCTCGTCCCCGTGTCGTCGCCCGGCACCCGGCTGGACAGCGAGACGGGGGGGCGGTTCCGGGGGGACCTCAGGTGGTCGTAGCAGAGGTTCAGGGCGATCCGGTAGAGCCACGTGCTCACCCGCGCGCCCTTCTTGAAGGTCTCCGCCCGGGAGTAGGCGCGGAGGAACGTCTCCTGCAGGATCTCCTCCGCCCACTGGTAGTCGCCCACCAGCTTGTAGGCGTAGTTGAAGATCCCCCGGCCGTGCCGGCGGTAGAGCTCCCGGATCGTCTCCGGATCCCTGAGGTCCATGGCCTTCGTCCGCTGGTTTCCCGCCCGCGCCGGGCTCCCGGACTCCGTCTCTCTTAGACGGTGCCCCGGGCGAGGTTACGAAAGCAATTCGCATCCGTAGTATGATCCCTCCCCGATCCGGGGGCGAACGGAGAACCGGCCGGTCCGCCTCTCCCGGAGGCGGCGGACCCCGGCGGGAGGTCCCCGCCTGCGGCCCTCCCCGGGACGAAGACGCGGAAGGAGACATGACCCGGACCCTGGCCGTGGACGCGCTGGAGCGGATGGAAGCCTCCCGGTGTCTGGCCCGGGAAGCGATCACCCCGCTCCTCGCGAGGAGGGAGATCTCGGCCGAGGACCAGAGCTTCCTCTGGGAGCTCGTCCACGGCGTCACGCGCCACCGCACCACGATCGACCGGATCCTCACCACGTTCTCCCGGGTGAAGCTCCGGAAGGTGCACCGCCGCGTTCTCCAGGCGCTCCGGATCGCGGTCTACCAGATCGTGTACCTCGACCGGGTGCCGCGGTGGGCGGCCGTCTACGACTCCGTGGAGATCGTGAAGGCCCGGTTTCCGGGGTGGATCGTGAAGTTCGCGAACGGCTGCCTGCGGGCCGTCTCCCGGGCGGTGGACATGAAGGTGGCGGGCCCCCTCCCGCCCGAGGACCTCCGCCGGGCCGTCCCCATCAGCGGCCAGCGCCACTGCCTGTTCACGGCTCCCCTCTTCCCGGATCCCCGCGAGGACCCGGTGGGCTCCCTCGCCCTGCGCCACTCCCATCCCGAGTGGCTCGTGCGTCGCTGGCTCGAGCGCTACGGCCCGGAGACCGCGGAGGCGGTGCTGCGCGCCGGGAACGAGCCCCCCTTCCTGTGGCTCCGGGCGGCCCCGGACCGGATCCGGGATCTCGTCCGGGAGCTGGGACGCCGGGGCATCGGCCACGAGGTGACGGCGGTCCCCCCGGAGGCGGTGCGGCTCACCGAGCCCGTGGGTCGAATCCACGAGCTGCCCGGCTACCGGCAGGGCTGGTTCGTGGTCCAGGACCGGACGGCCATGCGCGCCGCCCCCCTGCTCGGGCCCCGTCCGGGAGACCGCGTCCTCGACCTCTGCGCCGCTCCCGGGGGGAAGGCCACCCACCTGGCCCACCTGGTGGGACCGGAGGGGACGGTGGTGGCCGTGGACCGCCGGCCCCGCCGCCTGGCGAAGCTCCTGGAAACCGCGGGACGGCTCGGCCTCGGCAACATCTCCCCCGTCGTGGCCGACGCCCGGGCGCCGGACCTCGACCTGGGAGAGCCCTTCGACCGCGTCCTCCTGGATGTGCCGTGCAGCAACACGGGGGTGCTCGCGAAGCGGGTGGAGGCCCGCCACCGGATCTCTCCGGAGCAGGTGGAGTCCCTGGCCGAGGTCCAGCGGGAACTCCTCCGGGCCGCCGTCCGACACTCGAGGCCCGGCGCCGTCCTCGTGTACTCCACCTGCTCCCTGGAGCCCGAGGAAGGCCCCGGGCTCCTCCACCGGGCCATCGAAGACGGCCTCCCCCTGGAGCTCGAGGAGGAGATCTCGGTCCTGCCGGAGGCGCGCTACTGCGACGGCGGATATCTCGCGCGGCTGGTCCGGAAGAGATAACCTCCCCACCTGCTCTTCCGAGGTACCCAGCCATGGCCCATCGAAACCGGCGGCCTCCACCCGGCCGCAGACGGTCCCCCGCTCCCGCGAGACGAACCTCCCCCGGCCGGACCCGGGCGCCTTCCCGCCCGGCGGCTTCCCGGAG
>JAOZQC010000021.1 GCA_029932425.1 Planctomycetota bacterium
TCCACGAGGACCAGGCCCTCATCGCCCGGCGGGAGAAGATGCCGGGCGCGGAGGAGATCCACAGCTACGTCCTCTCCGTCCACGGCCAGTCGAACGAGAGGGACGCGGGCTCCCAGGCCGCCACCTGCAGCAACTGCCACGGGTGGCATGACATCCGCCTGCCGCGGGATCCGGATTCCTCGGTGAGCCGAAAGCGCGTGGCCCAGACCTGTGGGAAGTGTCACCGGGACGTGCTCGAGGTCTACTACGGGAGCGCCCACGGGAAGCTCGCGAGGGAGGGGAACCCCGACGTCCCGGTCTGCACCGACTGCCACGGAGAGCACCGGATCCGCTCTCCCGGGGACCGCCGGTCCACGGTGAGCCGCTTTCATATCGCCGAGACCTGCGCGCGGTGCCACGAGAACCCCGAGATCGTCCGGAAGTACCGGATTCCCATCGCGAGCCCGGCCACGTTCTACCGGAACAGCGTGCACGGGATCGAGGTGATGAAGAAGCAGAACGGCGACGCGGCCGCCTGCCAGGACTGCCACGGCCATCACTCGATCCTGGGGGGGGACGATCCCCGCTCCCGGGTGAACCGCCGGAACATCCCGGAGACGTGCGGCGACTGCCACCGGCACCGGGAGATCGAGGCCCAGTACGAGCGGAGCATCCACGGCCAGGCCTTCCGGGACGGCGTCACGGAAGCCCCGGTGTGCACGGACTGCCACGGCGAGCACCGGATCCTCAGCCACCTGGATCCGAAGGCCCCCACCTACTCCACCCGTCTCGCCAAGGAGGTGTGCGGGCGCTGCCACGGCTCGCTCGTGGTGACGCGGAAGTACGGGCTCAGCACGGAGCAGGTCCGGACGTACTACGAGAGCTACCACGGCCTGGCCTCCCAGCTCGGGGACACCACGGTGGCGAACTGCGCGAGCTGTCACGGGGTGCACCTCATCCTCCCGCGGGACGATCCCGACTCCACGATCCACCCCGCCAATCTCCGGGATACCTGCGGCAAGTGCCATCCCGGAGCCACCGCGGAATTCGTGAAGGGCCTGGTGCATATCTCCCGGACCTCGAGGCGGGGGGAGAACGCCCTGCTCTGGTGGATCCGCCGGATCTACATCGCGCTCATCGCGCTCACCATCGGGGGGATGCTCCTGCACAACTTCGTCATCATGGGCCGCCACATCCGCGACAAGTATCGGGCCCAGAAGGGGCTGCCCTACGTGCAGCGCTTTCCCACCACCGCGCTCGTCCAGCACTTCCTCATCATGGTGACCTTCATCCTCCTCGTGCTCACGGGCTTCTCCCTGGCGTACCCGCAGTCGCTCTTCGCGCGGATGGTTTCCACGTACCTGGGACTGGGAGAGCACGCCCGGGGCCTCGTGCACCGGATCGCGGGGGTGGGCCTGGGGCTGACGATGATCTGGCACATCGGAGCGATGCTGTTCACGAAGCGGGGACGGCACGAGCTCCGGAGCATCCTCTTCCGGCTGGAGGACGTGGGAGACGCCCTCCGCAACATCGGATACCACCTGGGGCTCTGCCGGAAGAAGCCGCGCTTCGACCGCTACGACTACTCGGAGAAGATGGAGTACTGGGCGCTCCTCTGGGGGACGGTGGTGATGATCGTGACGGGGCTTCTCATGTGGTTCCCCGTGCGGGCCGCCGCCGTCCTGGGGCTCTCGAAGGTCTGGATCGACGCCGCCACCACCATCCACTTCTACGAGGCCTGGCTCGCCACCCTGGCGATCCTCATCTGGCACTTCTTCTTCGTGATGTTCCACCCCGAGGAGTACCCCATGTCCATGTCCTGGCTCACCGGGAAGCTCCCCGTGGAGTCCATGGAGGAGAGGCATCCGAAGGAGCTCGAGCGCCTGGAGCGGGCCGGCGAGATCATCTACCCCGAGGAGGAGTGACCCGCACTCTCCTCCGGGGGCGGGGTTCCCGCGGCGGCCTCCGCCCGAGGGCGGGACCGGTGCTCCTCCCCCTCCGCCGCCGCACCCACGCTCCCCGGGCTCTCACCGGGGCGGAGGGCACGCCGGCGATGCGCCGGAACGAGATGCAGACGTGTCCCTTCCCCGCGTTCGGGGGGGTCGGCGTCCGGCTACCGCTTCACGCCGGGCCAGCTGCCGCCCGTCAGCTCCTCGTACGACTCCTGGATGAGCCGGAGGGCGTACTTCGTGTTGTGGATCCCCTTCGAGCCGTCGAAGCTGACCCAGTAGTGGTTGAAGATGGCCCGCAGGAGGGCCGCGTCCGCGACGGCGTCGAGGGCCGCCGTGTTCTCCCGGTCCCCGTCGATGAGGAAGTACGGGTCGCTGTACGTGATCTCGGCACCCGTGCTCGGAACCGCCGCCAGGATCGCCGCCTTCAGCACGTCCAGCGCGCCCTGGACCTCGTCCTGGATCCCCTCCACCGTCCCGTCGCCGTCGTAGTCGTCACCGGCGGTGCGGTTGAAGGTGGCGAGCGGGGCGAAGCTGTGGCAGCCCGACGCGTTGCAGCTCGCGAGCGAGGGCTCGAACGTGTGGCCGTTCTCGTCCTCCTGGTAGTGGCAGGTGACGCACTTATCCGTCGCCGTCACCGTGGTGTGCGCGGAGTTGCCGTAGGGCTTGCCGGGCGACGGGACCTCGCCTCCCTCCGCGCCCGCCAGCATCTGGGCCTGGGGATGGCGCACGATCTCGCCCGCGTCCACGTAGTCCTCCTCCTGGACCGTCTCGTTCATGTGGCACTTCCCGCAGAGCTCTCCCTTGGGGAACCGGAGCGGGTTCGGATCCGCCGAGAACGTGCCGTCCGGCTGCTCCCCGTGGCAGGCGTTGCAGGTGATGCCGTGGTCGCGGGACACCGCGCCCCGGATCATCTCGGCCCGGGCCTCCGCGTCGGCCCCCTCGAGACCCGTGAGATCGTGGATGCTCGAGCCGTGCACCTGGATCTCGAGGAAGCCCTCCGTGGTGTGGCAGGCCACGCAGGCCATGCCCCCGTCGCGCTCCGGGTTCGCCACGCCGCCCTGGAAGGTCCGGGGCGTGTCGGCGTGGAAGGTCCCGTCCCCGTCGGGGTCGTCCACCCACTCGTCGAGGATGGTCTTCACCGGGTCGCCCGGCGTGAGGGGGTGGCAGGTGTTGCAGGAGTTGGTGATGGCGCCCCCCGTGAGCTTCGTGATGTTCGGCCAGACGGGGAGGAACGTGTGGGCGTGGATGTCGCCCAGGGGGTGGCCGTCCGCGTCCGTCTGGTAGATCGCGGACTTCGCCATCTTCGGCATGTGGCACTTGGAGCAGCGGCCCGTCCCCGTTCCGGCCGGGTCGTAGTCCGCGGCCTCGACGGGCATCGCCGCCGCGTCCTTCATGTGCTCCACCACCGCGTCCACCACCACCGTGGGAGCGGAGGAATCCGTGATGGCGTCCACGTCGGCCGCCGTCACCTCGTCGAAGTCGCCGTCGCCGGCGTGGCAGGAGAGACAGAGCTTGTTGCTGTCGTTCTCCACGTCCGTGAACGTGTGCCCGCCGTGCGTGAGCTTCTTCGTCATCATGTGCTCGCGGTTCTTGTCGGCGTGCGGGTCGTGGCAGTCGAAGCACGCGCCGACGGAGACGTCGTCCGGAGCGTGGGGACCCCGGGAGACGTCGAGCCACTGCTGGTGGTGGCTCTTGGACGAGACCCAGGTGTCATCCGTGATGTCCTCCGGCGAGGGCGTGAAGCCCGCGTTGTCCTTGTACCGCCAGAACGAGCCCGCGCCCGTGGTGGTGTAGTAGGACGCGAAGTCCGCGGTCCCCGGCTTGTAGATCGAGCCGCCGTCCTTCCAGGGGTATCCCGTGCCCTTCGGCGAGCCCGGCACCGTGCCCCCGGTCCCGCGGCCGTGGCACTGCCCGCAGGTGAGATCCGCGAGCCGGAGTCCCTCCGTGGTCCCGTCGATGAGATCCCGGGGGTTCAGGATGTCGGCCGGATCCGCGCTGGCCACGTGGGCCTGGCCCGGCCCGTGACAGGCCTCGCACCCGATGTTGAGCTGGGCGTAGCCGGTGAGGTACTCCCCCGTGCCCGCGTCGTAGGAGAGCTTGAGACCCGTGGAGTGGCAGGCCCCGCAGCGCCGCTCCCAGGAGTCGACGGGGTCGATGGCGGGGAGGGGGTTCCCCTCCTCGTCGAACCAGTCCGACGCGTGGTAGGCGGAGAAGCTCCCGTCCTTCTCGTTGTACTGGATCGGAGAGATGTAGTGGCTCTGGCCGATCTTCACCACGTAGCGTTGCTTCCAGAGGCCGTTGCCCCCCATGACGTACATCACGTCGTAGGTGGTCGTGCCCACGGTGATCTTGTAGGGGAGGGCGTCCCCCTCCACGTAGGAGACCTTGAGCCCCTGGAAGCCGGAGTAGACGGCGAACGTGGTCAGGTCGGTGCCGCCCGGCGCCTTGAACATGGCGTCGAAGGCGGGCGGGATCGCGTACCCGGCCGCGCCCTCGCGGAACGGGTTCCGCAGCTTGGAGTTGTGGAAGGAGTCCGTGACGGAAGCGTAGATCTCCGGGTGGCAGGTCCGGCACTGGTCGGAGCCCACGTAGCCGTCCTCCGGGTCGCCGTGCGGGTCACCCTTGTCCAGGCGGCCGAGGGGCTGGGCGCCCTGGGTCCCGAGGTCCTTCTTCTCCTTCGACTTCGGGCTCTTCACGCTGATCAGCACGAGCACGTTCCCCGCGCCCCCGTCGTTCCGCCAGTGCACGGTGTAGGTGCCGGTGTCGGGAAGGGGCAGCTTCTTGATCTTCGCCGCCTCCCCGCCGATGGCCAGGTCGCCCTTCGGGCCGGTGATCGAGGTGATCACGGGCTCCGCCGCGCTCCCCTTCGCCTTCTTCACCTTCACGGTGAGCTGAGCGCCGGCCAGGGCCCCGAAGCTCTTGCTGCCGGTGACCGTCTCCTCCTTGGCCTTCTTCGGAAACTTCCCCTTCGTCTTCAGGGTGTACGCCCCCGTGCCGCTCGTGGCGGTCACCTGGAGGTAGTACCAGCCCCCGGTGGCGAAGACGTACTTCTTGATCTTCGGTTTCCGGGGGTCCTTGGGAGCGGGGAACGCATCCCCGAGGTCCACCTCCTTGCCGGTGGAAGCGAAGAGCTTGAGTCCGGGGACGAGGTCGGCCCCTTTCGCCACCTTCACCTGGACGTTCATCTTCGTTCCCGCGGGTGCGAAGAACCACCACTCGTGGATCTCCGTCAACGCGCCGCCGGAGAAGGTCGCGGTGGGCTGGTCGCCGAGCTGAATCGTCTCCTGCCCGTTCCAGGCGGCGACGGCGGGCGCCGGCGTTCCCGCGAGGAACACCAGGCCGGCCACGGCCGCGAGGAACGGGAGGATCGCCTTCCTGCGTGCATGCATGGACAACGTCCTCCTCATGGAAACAGGACTCCGCTACAGGCCCGACGGGTCCCCCGCCCGATTCGGTCCACTCGGGCGATGGAGCGAATTGTTGATCTTTACCACACGGTCGTTCTACTATCGTAGACAATTCTCGTCTGCCGGCCCGGAAGGGACACCTTTTTCGCAACCCATTCCCCGGTCCTCGGATCGATATGTTGAAAGACTCAACGCCCGTCGGATTCCCTCCCCGGGGGCCGGGAGGGGCGCCCTCCGGGACATATTGCCTCATGGACAAGCCGGCAATACCATGCCCGGACCCGGGCCGGGGTGGTAAGCTCCGGGTCTCTCTGGGCGAGAGTCGAAAACCCCAAAGGAGGAGTGAACCGATGTCCGGAAGAGCATCCCTGATCCTCGTGGTCCTCGTGGCCGGCGCCGCCGTGGCGGCCCTGGCTCTCGGGCCCGCCGCCGTGCCGTCGGCGCAGGCTCAGCCCAAGGCCAAGTACAAGGGTTCCGAGGCCTGCAAGATGTGCCACGACAAGGTGCACGAGAAGGCGGGTTACAACCCCTACCAGGCGTGGAAGCAGATGAAGCACTCCCGGGCGTTCGCCGCGCTGAACGCGGAGCAGGTCGCCTCCGGGAAGGACCCTCAGGGCCGCGCCTGCGTCCAGTGCCACACCACCGGCTACGGAAAGGGCGGCTTCGTCTCCGCGGAGAAGACCCCGAAGCTCACGAACGTGGGCTGCGAGGCCTGCCACGGCCCCGGAAGCCTCCACATCATGACCATGGCGATGGCGGACGAGGGCGAGGAGATCGCCGACAAGAAGATCGGCAAGGGCGCGGGCTGCACGCAGTGCCACAACCCGCACGTGAGCTACAAGAAGCTCTACGGCGGGAAGTAGCGCCCGGAGAACCTCCGGGCGGGCGGCGCGGCTTCCCTCGGGGCCGCGCCGTCCCCGTTCTCTCCCTCCTTTGTCTCTCGACTCCGATGGACACCGGCCCGTGCCGCCGCGCATAATGGGCGCCTCGCTCGCCCCGGGAAGGAGACATCCGCCGATGATGCGTTCCGCGCTCCATGTTCTTCTCCCCCCGTTTCTCCTCTCCGTCCTGCTGGGTGTCCTGCTGGGCACCCCGCCCGCGGGAGAACCCGCTCTCGCCGAAGAGGCGGCGGCCAACGGGGTCTCTCCGGCCGGCGTGGGCGACCCGGTCTGTCTCCGCTGTCATCGGACCGTCGACCTCGGGGACACCTCCCACGCGGTGCTCGCGAAGTCGCTCCCGGACTCCTCGTGTGAGGCTTGCCACGGCCCCGGGAAGGAGCACGCCCGGGACCCGGAGAAGGCGCGTCTTCCCGGGAAAGGGGATCCCGCGAGGACGGCGGCGCTCTGTCTCTCCTGCCACCGGTCCGGGCCGGACCACGTCACGGCCTGGGCGGAGAGCGACTTCGCGAAGAAGGGGATGTCCTGCCGCGACTGTCACACCGTCCACGCGGCCTCCGAGGCCCGCCTGCACTTCGTCGCGGACGAAAAGGGGTACCTCGGCGACGACGCCTGCCGCATGTGCCACGGGAACCTGTTCGCGGCGTTCGGCCGCTCCTTCCACGCGGAGGTCCTGGGGAAGCCCGGCGGCGGCTGCGAGGCCTGCCACGGCCCCGGCCGGGACCACGCCCGGGGGGCGCGCGACCTCGCCGGGGGGCGCGGCCCGGCCCGCATCGCCGGGAAGCCCGACACCTCCGCCTGCCTCCTCTGCCACCGTTCCCGGCCCGACCGTCACGCCCGGAAGATGGCGGTCTACCGCGAGAAGCGCCCGGCCTGCACCACCTGCCACCGGGTTCACGTGGACCGGGACGACCCCCTCTTCGCGGAGACGGGCGGCCCCGCCCCCGGCTCCGGGGCCCGCGCGGGGACGGAAGCCTGCGGCCGGTGCCACGGGGCCGCGATCCGCACCGCGAGGGAGTCGGTGCACGCCTCCCTCCTGGCCGCCGAGGACCGGGGCTGCGAGGCCTGCCACGGCCCGGCCGGCCACCACGTCCGCTCCGGCGGTCGGGCCCGCTTCGTGGTGAACCCGGAGCGCCTCCCACCGGAGAAGGCCAGCGCCCTCTGCCTCTCCTGCCACGGCGACAAGCCGGACCACGCCCGTGACTGGAAGGGCGGGGACCTCGAGAAGCGGGGGCTCTCCTGCCTCACCTGCCACCGGGCCCACGGGAAGAGCGAGGACCAGGGGAAACCCGTGGTCCGGGCGGAGGGGAAGGTGGGATCGAAGACCTGCCGGGTGTGCCACGCGGACGCCCACCCCGACCTCTCCCACTCCCCCCACGCCCGGCTCATGAAGGGGCCGGGCGCCCGGGGCTGCGAGGCCTGCCACGGTCCCGGGGCCGCCCACGTGGCGAAGGGGGGAGACCGGGCCTCGATCCGAAACCCCGCGCGCCTCCCCCCGGAGCGCCGGGCCGGGTTCTGTCTCGACTGCCACCGGACCGGGTCGACCCATTTCGCCTGGGACCGCGGCGCCCACGCCCGGGCGGGGCTTGCCTGCACCACGTGCCATGATTCCCTGGCGGGGCCGGAGACGAGATCGAAGAAGCGCGAGCCGGCCCTCTGCCTCGCCTGCCACGGCGACGTGGGGGCCGAGTTCCGGCTTCCGAACCACCACCCCCTCGAGCGGGGGGCGGTCACCTGCACCTCTTGCCACGACGTGCACCAGGAGGATCACGGCTTCCTCTCCCTGGCGTCGCGAAAGGACCGCTGCGTCGCCTGCCACACGGACAAGCGCGGACCGTTCCTCTACGAGCACGAAGCGGACCGTCGCGACGGCTGCGTGGTCTGCCACCGGCCGCACGGCTCCATGAACCGCCGGCTCCTCACCCACCGGACCGTCCGCGCCCTCTGCATCCAGTGCCACGTCACCCCCGCGAGCCACAGCCTCTCCCGGGGGAGCCAGTTCCGGAACTGCCTTTCCTGCCACGGGAGCATCCATGGTTCCTACGTCGACAAGCGGTTTTTCCGCTAGGCACCGGGGCCTCTTTCTCCTCGGCCTGGCCGCGGCCTTCCTTCCGCCGCTTCTCGGAGTGGTGCGGGCGGAGGACGAGAAGCCCGGGGTCGTGGGAGACAAGGTCTGCCTGAAGTGCCATCGAGAGCAGCGGAAGCGGTTTCCGGCCTCGATCCACGGCTCCCTCCATTCCGGCGACGACAGCGTGTCCTGCGAGCTCTGCCACGGACCCGGAAGCGCCCACGTGGAGTCCGCGGGGGACGAGGCACCGCCGGTGGCGTGGAAGAAGCTGTCTCCGGAAGCGTCGGCGACACGCTGTCTCAAGTGCCACGGCCGGGGACGGGGACCCGCCCACGTCCAGGGCTTCCTGACCTCGCGCCGGCTCGCGCGCGGCGATTCCTGTCTCACCTGTCACGATCCCCACGCGCCGGCCCGGAAGCGCGCGGCCGCTCCCGCGAAGGCCGCGAAGCCGAAGCGGATCGGCGCCGACGCCTGTCTCCTCTGCCACCGGGACCGGCCGGAGCTCGTCTCCTTCCCGCACCGGGAACGCGTGGAGGACATGGGTGGCTGCGAGGCCTGTCACGGTCCCGGCTCCCGGCACGCGCTGTCCCGGGGCGATCCCGCCGCCATCCGGAACCCGGGCCGCCTGGAGCCCGCGAAGGCGAACCGCGCGTGCCTCCTCTGCCATTCCGGCAAGGCACCCCCGGACCACTTCCGACCCGCTCCGGCAAAGGAGCGCTGCGCCGACTGCCACACGATTCACCCGCCCCCGAGGGTGCCCGCCCCCGCCGCCCCGTCCCCGCCCCCGGGCCGCCCTCCCCTCGAGATCGAGGGCGGGGTCCCCCCCGCGCCCCCCTCGAACCCTTTCCGGATGAGGACCCTGCCCGAGCCCGGGCCGGGGGGCACGGAGATCCTCGGCATGACCTTCACGGGATCGATCCGGGGCGGAGGGCGTACCGTGAGCGTCCGCGGGAGCGACGGGGTCTACGACCAGGACTTCGGCTACGACTCGGGGCTCCGGCTCTTCGCCTTCTCCCTCTCCGGCACCGCGGAGGAGGGGCCGATCTCCCGCCTCCTCCTCCGGGTGGAGGGGATCGACGACCCCGTGGAGACCTACCGCCTGGATGCCCGGAAGGACCACCTCTGGGAGCTCGCGGTCCGGGCGAAGCAGGAGAACACCGTCTACCGGGCCTCCGCCGACCCGAAGGAGCTCTCGGCCTGGCGCGAGAACCTGGGGGTCTCCCTCGCCCTCTACCCGGAGGCGCCGCTGCGGGTGACGCTGGGGCTCGACGTGGAGAGCTTCGACGGGCAGAAGCGCGGCGGGCGCCGCGTGAACGGGGCGATCCGCCCGGTCCGCGAACCCATCGACGACATCACCTACTACGGCTGGGTCCGGGTGGAGTACGCGGGCGGGCCGCTCTCGGCCAGCCTGACGCAGGGGTACCGCCGGGACCATCTCGACGGCGCTCTCGACTCGGAGACGCGGAACCGGCCTCCCGTGAACTCCCTCCTCTACGACGAGCGGACCACCGCCCGGGCGCCCGTGACCACGTTCCTCTTCTCGTGGAAGGCCTCTTCCCGGATCACGTTCGACGGGAAGCTCGTCTGGATCACCCTCGACACGGACACCCGGGGCACGTCACGGAGCACCGGGCCGGGCGGAGGCGCGGGGGCGGTGGAGCGCACCCACGAGGAGGTGGACGGCGACCGGGACCAGGTGCGAACGGAGCTCTCCGCCACGTGGCTCCCCGTGCCGGACCTCCGGCTCACCGCCCTCGTCGAGGGGCGCCGCGAGGACTCGGAGTCGGACGGAGTGCTCGTGAGCCTGAAGCGGGACCCCCCGGAATCCGCCCCCGTGAAGAGCCGCGAGCGCGTGCACACCGAGGACGACCAGAGCCGGTGGCGGTTCGGGGGGGAAGCGGGGTACCGCCCGGTCTCCTTCGGCGAGATCCGGGTGGGGTACGAGTGGACGGCGGAGGACTATGACACCGAGGATGACGGCAAGAAGAGGTCCCACGACGCCCGGATCCACGGTCCCTTCTTCGGGCTCTCCCTGGAGCCCGCGAAGGGGCTCTCCGTGGACGCCCTCTACCGCTTCGTGAAGGTGGACGAACCGTTCACGGAGATCGGCACCGAGGACGAGGACCAGTTCCGCGTGAAGGCGCGCTACCACCCGGACGAGACGTGGAGCTTCGGCGCCTTCTACGCGGAGACGGCCGGCTCGAACCAGCGCCGGAACACCGACGTCCTGGCGCGGGCGTTCGGGGTGAACGCCCTTTGGGAGCCCTTCCGGGACCTCTCCCTCCAGGCAACCCTGGACTTCCAGCGGTTCAACACGCGGACGGACGCCGTGCGATATCTCGCGGGGGTGCCCCGGTTCGGCCGGAGCAGGTTCGAGGGCTACTCCCGGGGGTTCGCCCTCGACGGGAGCTACCGCGTGACCCCCTCCCTCCGCGTCCACGGCGCCGTGACCTGGTACGACACGCGGGGGGATTTCCCCACCCGCCTCTTCGACCTCCTGGCGGGAGCAGCGTACGGGCTCGAACGGGACGTGACGGTGGGGACCGATCTCCGCTTCACGTCCTACGACGAGGACGACGACGACGACTACCACGCCGTCCTCGTGGAGATCTGGCTGGAGATCGGGTTCTGAACCGGGAGCTTTCCGAGATGCGATCGACGATTCGCCGCCTGGCTTTCCTGGTGCTGGTGTCCGCGTTCCTCGTTCCCGCGGGCTGCCGGCGCGGCACCACCGGCCACCGGCGCTTCCGGCTCGGCGGCGGCGCCACCCCCGTGGATCCCGGCGAGCCGGTCCTCGATCCCGCGCCGGGGTACGCGGGCTCCGCAGTGTGCCGGGACTGCCACCGGGAGCTCTTCGACGACTGGGCCGAGACCTTCCACAACGTCTCCATCCGGAAGACGGACCGGGAGGGGGCGGCGGGAGCCGCGGTGGTGGCGGACGCGGACGGGAACGGCCGGGACGACTTCCGGGACGGCCTGGACCTGGGCGGGGATCCCGACTTCGCCGCGTTCGGAGGGAACGCCCCGAAGCTCTCCCACGCCGCGGGGGAGGAGTTCCCCTACCGGGTCACCATCGGGGCCGCCACCTTCCCCGTGTGGAGGACGATCGGCGGAAACGGCTTCTGGCGCCAGCGCTACCTCACGCGGATCGGGTCCTCCGTCTTCGTGCTCCCGATCCAGTACAACGAGGCGACCCGGGACTGGGTTCCCTACGTGCCGGAGACCTGGTACGACGGGACGGGCGCTCCTCGCTTCGCGGACGCGGAGGCCGCGGGGATCGATCCCGCCGCTTCCTTCGACCTGCTCTGCGCCGCCTGCCACTCCACGGGGTTCACGGTGGAGTTCGACGCCGCCGCGGGGCGGTACGTGAACGGATACCGGGAGCTCACGGTGGGCTGCGAGGACTGCCACGGACCGGGCCGGGCCCATGTGGACGCCGGCGGCGACGCATCCCTCATCCTGAATCCCGAAGACCTCCTGGACGGCTCTCCGGAGGGGCTCCTCGCCGCCGACCTCGTGTGCGGCCGGTGCCACGTCCAGGCCGAGGGCGACGTGCCCGCGGG
Organism: Planctomycetota bacterium; assembly: GCA_029932425.1. Lineage (GTDB taxonomy): Bacteria > Planctomycetota > JAJSAM01 > JAJSAM01 > JAJSAM01 > JAOZQC01. Next base: position 11,866 of record JAOZQC010000021.1, read on the forward strand.
GGGCGCGGACCACGCCGGTTACCCCTGGCTCACGGGCGGCTCCACCTTCCCCCCGGGGAGCACCGACCTCGCGGCCTACGGGTGGATCCGGACGGAGGCGGAGAAGTACTGGCTCCGCCGGGACAATCCCCTGGGCTTCTCCCCCACCCCGGACGACCCGGACGACGACCTGTTCCTCGCCGCCCGGGAGGCGGAGATGCAGTTCGTGGACAAGGGGAACGGGGTCCACGCGGCGGGCGTCCCCCTGGCCCCCACCTGCTTCACCTGCCACGACCCCCACGAGCGGGTCCAGCGGCACCAGACCCGGAACTCGATCGAGCACGGGTCCGACACCTTCGCGGGCGTGTCCCAGATGAACAACGGCCTCTGCCTCGCCTGCCACCGGGGTCGCGGGGACTTCGCGGGGGTGAGCCCGGCGGACGTGGCCGCCATCACCGACACCGGGGCCCCGGACGCGGTGGCGCAGGCCGTGGCCGACCACATGAAGAACGCGGCCGCGATGCCCGCCCCCGCCTCCGCCTACGACCCCGCGGGCACGGGGACCGGGCGCTGTACGCTCTGCCACATGCCCCTCGTGGGAAGGTCGGCGGTCTTCACCGCGGACCGGGCGGGGAACCGGCAGGGGGACATGCACTCCCACAACTTCGAGGCGGTGTGGCCCAACGCCTCGACCCTCACCGACCCGGCGATGACGAACAGCTGCCATGCCTGCCACCCCCTGGCCCCCGGAGACCCCGCGGGCGAGATCATCGACGAGTGGACGGGGGATCCGGACGGGGACGGGAGCTTCCACGCCGACCTCCCCCGGAACTTCCAGAACGGCGTGGTGAACCCGGGGCGGAACGGTGGGGTGGCCTGCGTCGCCTGCCACACCACGGAGGGTTTCCTCGAGGTCCAGGTGGAGGGGACGGATCTCCACGCCCTCACCGCCTCCGGGGACGCGGGGCGGCGGGAGGAGATCCTCCGGGATTCGCTCCGGCGGAGCATGGGCCTCACCTGCCGGGCCTGCCACGGAAAGGGGCGGAGCGGAGGTTTCGCCTCGGGGGACAATCCCCTCCGCCTCCCGAAGGCCGAGCTCTGCGGGAGCTGCCACAACAACCGGACGGTGCTCTTCGAGGACTACCGGGACGCGGGGGAGACCGTCCGCCACCCGCAGCGCGAGATGCTGGCGGGCCACGGGGGGGCGGAGGTCTCCGGCGCCGCGTACGGAAACGGCGTCCACACCCTCGTGACCGGAGGGGACTGCACGGTCTGCCACCTCTCCGGCGCGGACCGGAAGCACGACTTCATGCCCACCCTCGCCGCCTGCCGGACCTGCCACCCCTCCCTCGACACCTTCGACCGGGCCGCCGCCGACGACTTCGACGGGGACGGGACGGTGGAGGGCTTCCAGACCGAGGTGGAGGGAGCGCTGGCCCGGCTGGAGGAGGCGATCCTGGCCGCCCCCGCCAGCACGGGGGCGGTGATCACCTTCGACGGCACCGACTGGCTCATCGACGGTGACCGGGAAGCCACGGACCATCTCGATCCGGCGGCGGACGCCGCCCTTCTCCGGGCCATGTTCAATCACACGTGGGTGCGGTCCGACGGTTCCCGGGGCATCCACAACCCGACCTACGCCCTCCAGCTCCTCCAGCGGTCCTTCGAGGAGCTGACGGGCACGGCCTGGCCGGGCGCCGCCCGATGAGCCCGGGCGAGAACCGTCCCGGGGCGCCCGCCGGGGAGGAGCGATCGCCGATGTCCGAAGTCTCCGGGTTCCGCCGTTTCCTGGCCCTTCTCCGGTCGAACTGGCTGTCGCGGTCGGGGGCGGTCCTCACCACGATCTCGTTCCTCGCGATGATCACCCTCTTCCTGGCGCAGGGCATCGGTCTCTGGAACGGTCCCTACGCCGGCCTGGTGACGTTCCTCGTGCTGCCCGGGCTCTTCGTCCTCGGGCTCCTGGTGATCCCTCTTGGCCTCTTCCTCTACCGCCGCCGGGCCCGGGAGAGGATCCAGGTGCTGGTCACCCGTCCCCTCCCCCTCCTCCGGATCATCGGGATCCTCACCATCATCAACATCGTCGTGGCCTCGACGGCCGGGTACCAGGGGCTTCACTACATGGACTCCGTGGAGTTCTGCGGAACCCTGTGCCACCGGGTGATGGAACCCCAGTACCGGGCCTACCTCGATTCCCCCCACGCCCGGGTGGCCTGCGTGGACTGCCACATCGGAACGGGGGCCTCCTGGTTCGTGAAGTCGAAGCTCTCCGGGGTGAGGCAGGTCTTCGCCGTCCTCTTCGACACCTACGAGCGGCCCATTCCCACCCCGGTGAAGAACCTGCGGCCGGCCCGCGAGACCTGCGAGCAGTGTCACTGGCCCGAGAAGTTCACGAGCGATCGGCTGGTGGTGCGGCGGCGGTTCAGGCCGGACCGCGGGAACACGGAGACCACGAGCGTCCTCGTCATGAAGACGGGGGGCGTCCGGCCCGACGGCACCGCCACCGGCATCCACTGGCACGTGCACCAGGGCATCGAGGTGACCTACGTGGCCACCGACGAGCAACGCCGCGAGATCCCCTGGGTCCGGCTTCTCGACAAGGAGACGGGAGAGGCCGTGATCTACACCGTTCCCGGCACGGACCCCGACCGGCCCCCCCCGGGAGAGGTCCGGACCATGGACTGCGTGGACTGTCACAACCAGCCGAGCCACATCTACCAGCGGGCGGCGGATGCGCTGGACCGGGCGCTGGCCGCGGGGACCATCTCGCCCCGGCTTCCCTGGATCAAGAAGATCGGGCTCGAGGTCCTGAAGGAGGCACGCACCGCGGAGGAGATACCCGGCGCCGTCCGCCGGCGCTACGCGGAGGAGGGCCCCCTCCCCGAGGAGGTCCGCCCCCTGCTCGCGCCCGCCGTCCGGGCCCTCGTGGAGATCCACCGCCGCAACGTCCACCCGGAGATGAGCATCGGCTGGGACACCTACCGCTCCTTCACCGGCCACTTCGGCTGCCGCCGGTGCCACGACGACCGCCATTCCTCCCGCGAGGGACGGGTGATCCCCGTGGACTGCCGCACCTGCCACGTGACCCTGGCCTACCGGGAGGAGAACCCGAAGATCCTGGACGAGCTGGGCATCCGGGAGCCGCCCCGCTGAGCACTCGGGGCCCTTCTCCGGCGAGAGCCGT
>JAOZQC010000367.1 GCA_029932425.1 Planctomycetota bacterium
TCTCCCGCTCCCGGCGGGCCTCCTCCGTCTCCTCGGCCTGCCGGCCGACCCGGGCCTCGAGCTCGGCGAGCCTCTCCTCGAGGTCGCGGATCCGGGCCCGGGCCGCCTTGCGCTGGGAGGCGGCCTCCGCGGCGGAGCGGGCGGCGGCGGCCTCCGCGTCCCGGAGCCGGGCCTCGAGGGCGGACTGCTCGGCCACCAGGGCCTCGATGCGGCCGAGGGCCTCGTCACGGGCGCGCTCGCGACGCCGGACCTCCTCCTCGAGGGCCTCCCGGCGACCCTCGGCGGCCCGGAGATCCACCTCCAGGGCGGCCCGCCGCTCCTCCACCTCCTGCTTGGCGCGACGCAGCTTCTGGATCTCCTCCGTGCCCTGCGCGAGCAGCTCCTTCGCCTTCTTCCGGACTCCCGCCAGCCGGGCGGTGAGCTCCCGGTTCTCCCGGGCCAGGCGGTCCCGCTCCTCGGTGAGGCCGCGCACCTGCTCCATGACGGGGGGGGCGCCGCGCCCGGCCCTCTCCGTCACCTCCTCGAGGAGATCCAGGGCTTCCTCGCCGCTCTCCTCGTGGCTCGCCCCCGCGATGCGCTCCACCGCCTGGAGGAGGTCGCCGACCATCTCCCCCGCGGTCTGGTAGCGGTCCGCGGGATCCTTGGCCATGGCCTTCCTGACGATGGCGAAGAGGTCCTCGGGCACGTCGGGCGGCAGCTCCTCGGGGAGCCGGATCTGGTCCTTCAGGTGGCTCGCCAGGATCTCCGCCTTGGAGGCGGAGGGAAAGGGGACCCGGCCGGTGATCATGTGGAAGAAGGTGCCGCCGAGGGCGTAGAGGTCGCTGCGGATGTCCACGTCCTCCCGGCCGCGGATCTGCTCCGGGGACATGTAGTGGGGGGTGCCCAGGGCCACCCCCGCGATGGTCACCAGGCCGTCGCTCCCCTCCCGGCGCGCCAGGCCGAAGTCCACGAGGACGGCCCGGTTCTCGTCGGTGATCACGATGTTCGCGGGCTTGATGTCCCGGTGGATGATCCCGTACTTCGAGGCGTAGCCCAGGGCGCGGCAGACCTGGAGGGTGATCTCCACCGCCCGCCGGGCCCCCAGGGGGCCGTCCCGGGTGATGAGGTCGAGGACGGTGTCGCCCTCGATGTACTCCATGACCAGGTAGCGGAGCCCCTCGATCTCCCCGTAGTCGATGGCCCCCACGATGTTCTCGTGGCGCAGCCGGGCGAGGACCCGCGCCTCCCGGAGGAACCGGGCGACGTCGGTGGCCTTGAGGTCGGGACTCGGGGGGACCACCTTCAGCGCCACCGGGCGGTTCATGGAGAGCTGCACCGCCTTGTAGACGCTGGCCTGGCCGCCGGTGCCCAGGCGCTTCAGGAGCTTGTAGCCCGGGATCCGGATCTTCCTGCCCTGCTCGGGCGGCGCGTCCGCCCTCTTTGCGCCTCTGGCTCCCAAGTGACCGACCGCCGGGAAGGGGTTCTTGGACCGAAACTCCTGTCCGCGTGGAGGTTGAGTCTATCCTGCGTCTCTCGTCGAGGCACGCGCTTTTCGCCGAATCTCGGCGTCCCCGGCCGTGTCGGCCCTCAGCCCTCGGCATCGACCCGTAATGGAAGAGGCGGGATCCGGCGAAGACCGTGCGTCCCGATGAAGAGTGCGCGCGGGCTCGGGTTTCCCGTCCTTCCGCCGAGTCGGATCTGCGCCGGCGGCGGCGATGGCGGATCCGGGCGCCGGCAGGTTCTGCCGGGCCATGGCGGACGGGAGAAGCGGCGGGGCGAGGCTCTGTTCCGGGGTCAAGCCGCCGCCGACGCAGAGCTCCGGGCCGCCGCAGCGAAGAGAGTTATCGGGATCTTGAAACGGTCCAGGTTGCAAGACCCCCGGCCATCCTCTTCATCACCTGCACCATCGAGCCGAATCCCTTCCCCCATGGCGTTCGTGATGCGGTGGCCGAAGTATGTCAGCGTCTTTCGGAGGGGGGCCGGTACCAGGCAGCGACCCGAACGAGCCGCCTGCGCCGCGCCACCGGTCCGCACCGGGAACTTCTTCCGGATACATGCTCGTGCCGAGATACCCGGGCCTCCGGCCCCCGCCTCGGAAATGGATGGGCCTGTGGGCGCGAAGCGGTGAACCCGTCCGCCGCCCACGGGAATCCCGGAAGAGGCTGAACCTCAACGGCCTTTCTTGGCGTCCTCGAGGTCGATGGTGCGGCTGTACAGAACCTCGTCGAATGTGCGGCAGAACTCCACAACCGCTCGGAGGGGCAAGTTCGGCGTCCGGGCGAGAGGGATGTAGATGTCCATGGAGTGCGTGCCCTTGCGGATCTCGCCGCTGCTGAAGAGGCACCAGGACTCGGCTACCGGCGTCCGCTTGCCGTCCTTCTCCAATCCGAGGATTCGAATGCGAAGGTAGTGATCCTCCACTCCGTCCGTCATGGCCCGGACGCAGACGGCGGGCACGGAACGGACCCCCTTGCCGAAGAAGGTCTTGGAGACGACGACCGCCTTCACCGTGCGGGAGGGGGCGCCCTTGCGATGACCTTCCTGCGTGCCCGCGGAGCCGGGCCCCTTCCCTCCACAAGCGCCCGAGGCCAAGAGGATGCCGAAAAGGCACGCCGAGCTGCAGATTCGGAGGTTCATGATTGCCTGACCCTCGAAGTCCGTCCAGCAGATCGTCGTAGCTCGTGCCCCAGGTCCAGTGGTGCTCGATGCGGTCGGTATTCCAACCCGATTCCGCCGGTTGTGCACGCGGCGCGCCGGTTTCCCCTCCTCCGTTCCGGAAGCCACCGCCCGGCCGCCGCAGAACACCGAGCACCTCTCGCCCACCGCCGGGCGATACCGGTCCCCCGAGCGCCTCTCGATGCCTCACCGCTCGGAAAACCGAGAGGAGCCCTTCCCGCGCTGCACGTTCCCCCGCGCCCGGCCCGCCGTCCCCGCGGTGCTCCTCAGGTGATGCCGGGTGCAGCCGTCGCAGAAGGGGCGGCGATGAGGGGGAGAGGCCCGCCCCGTGCCGGCCCTCTCTCAGCAGGCCAGGCCGTCGCTCTCCCGCTCCGCCTGGTGGGGGGTGGCCGTGAGCGGGGGACGGTCCTCCTCCGGGGGCAGCGAGCGCCGCACCAGGAGAAAAGCCGCCAGGCAACCGAGCCCGAGCAAGAGGCCGAGGACCGTGCCGGGCGTCGTGCCGATGTCGAACCCGTGCCTCTCCACCAGGATGTAGGTGAAGGTCATCACCGTCATGAAGGTGGCGGGGATCGCGGCCAGCCACCACCAGCTCCTCCGGCGGGCGAGGTAGACCGCGCCCACCCAGAGGGTGACCGCGGCCAGGGTCTGGTTGGCCCACCCGAAGTACCGCCACACCACGGTGAAGTTCACGAAGTTCAGCGCGATGGAGACCCCGAAGAGGGGGAGGGCCAGGAGGTAACGGTTGGCGATCCGGGTCTGCGGGAGGCGGAAGTAGTCGGCGAGGATCAAGCGGCCCACCCGGAAGGCGGTGTCCCCGGAGGTGATGGGCAGGACCACCACCCCGAGCACGGCGAGCACCCCGCCGATGCTCCCCATGGTGTGGACGCACACGTCGTGCACCACCTGGCCGGGCCCCCCGGCGTGGAGAACCCCCGCGAGCACCGCGCTCGTCCCGTAGTACCCGCGGGCCGCGCTCGCCCACACGAGGGCGATGAGCCCCTCCGCGATCATCGCCCCGTAGAAGACGGGACGGACGTAGCGTTCGCTCTTCAGGCAGCGGGCCATGAGGGGGCTCTGGGTGCCGTGGAACCCGCTCACCGCCCCGCAGGAGACGGTGATGAAGATGATGGGCCAGACGTCGATGTGTTGCGGGTGGAGGTTGGCGAGGGTGAACGGTCTCGCGTGCAGGGTTCCGCTCAGGATGGCCACGAAGAGCCCCGCCACCATCACGAGCAGGGCCAGGGCCAGGAACGGGTATACCCGGCCGATGATCGCGTTGATGGGGAGGAGGGTGGCGATCACGTAGTAGAGGAAGATCAGGCCCATCACCACCCACAGCCAGACCTGGTGGCCGGAGAAGCTGGAGGTGAGCCAGGCCGCGACGCCGCCGCCGAACCAGTGCCCCACC
>JAOZQC010000368.1 GCA_029932425.1 Planctomycetota bacterium
GGGTGAACTCCCTCTCCGGCGAGGTGAAGAAGCTCTGGTCCTCGCCGGTGACGTACTTCGTCCGGCGGCGCCACCTGATCCGCAGCCAGGACGGCGTGGAGCGGGTGATCGGCCGGAACGTCTCGATCTTCAAGGTCATCGCCCAGTACAAGGGGAACTTCACCATCATCCTCCGGACGCAGAAGAGGAACCCCACCACGGGGGAGGTCCTCACCGCCTCCGGCCGGATCGAGGTGAACCCGAAGAACCAGTAGTCCTTCCTCCCGGGCCCCGGGTCGTGCCGGGGCCCGGCCTCTGTCCGTTCCGGCCGCCGGAGAGACCGCGCCCGCACCGGAAACCGGTCAAGAGGGCGCGGCCGGGGCGTCGATAGGGAAGCGGAGAACCGGGTCCGGCCGCGTCCGGGAGAAGAAGATGAAGAGAACGGCCATTCTCGCGATCGCCCTCGCGATGATCGCCTGCGGCGGCGAGCGCCGGCGGGAGAAGAAGGCGGGGGTGCCCGTGGAGAGCCCCTCCACGGGCGAGGTCATCGTCCGCGCCGTGGGAGGGGGCGGCGGGGGCAGTTCGGGCCGGCCCGGAGGCCGGGCCGAGGTCCGGAAGCCGCGCGAGGAGCTGCGGCTGGAGCTTGCGGTGCCGCACCGGAGCTACGGGCCGGGATCGAGGATCCCCGCCACCCTCACCCTGACGAACGTCACGGAAGCGGGGATCCGGATGTACCGGCCCGCCCGGAGCCTGGCCGGCGACCTGCGCCTCGAGTTCCGCACCCCCGGCGGCCGGAAGCACTCGGTCACCTGGCGGCTGCGGGTCCCCGAGGAGTCGATCCGGGACGAGGAGATCGAGACTCTCGAGCCGGGCGCCTCCGTGCGGGCCGAGGTCGACCTGGGGTCGGTGCTCCGCGACGCGGGGGTTACGGAGACGGGGAACTACCGCTTCACCGCGATCTTCACCGGCGGATACCAGGGACGCTACCGGACGAGGAAGCTCTGGAACCGGGCGCGGGTGAAGGAGGTCCGCTCGAACGCGGTGGACGTCTCTTACCGGGCCCCGGCCCGCGAGGAGAAGCTTCCCGTGGATCCCCTCACCGACGTCCCCGTGGCCACCATGCTGGGAGACGCGGGCCCGGACGGTCGGCTCCGCGAGGATGCCGTGAAGGTCCTCGACGCATTGGGTCGCGACATGTACCCCGCCATGGTGCGCTGTCTGGACCAGGCGGCCTCCCGCATCCACCCCGAGCAGGTGGTGGGGTGGAACGCGTTCCGCTACCTCCGGGCGCACGGCGTCGACGCGCTCGAGGCGATCGGAAAGGACACCACGGCCAGGAGCCCGCTGAAGGCGATGCTCACGGCGTGGATCCGGTCGGAGGAGCGGGCCCGGCTGAAGCTCGACCCGGACCCCGAGGAGGAGAGCTTCCGGCGGTCCCTGGCCGACCCGCGGGCCCGGAAGCGCCAGATCTTCCGCCTCACCCGTTGCGCGGACCAGGGGCGGACGATGGACAGCGTCACCCTGTTCGGCACGGGGCGCGTGGAGGTGGAGCATCTCTCCGGCGGGAAGGGGACGGCCTACTCCGGGACGGTGTCCGGGAAGGCCCTGGACGCCTTCCGGGCGGAGCTCGTGAAGGGCCGGTTCTGGCTGCAGCGGGCGGTCCGGCGGCGGGGCTCGGAGGACGAGGCGCTCCTCATCTTCGAACAGGAAGAGCAGGTCGGCGACCGCCGGAAGCCCGTCCGCCGCTTCGAGGTCTGGGAGATGGAGGCCACGTTCTTCAACCGCTCCCTCAGCGGGATCGTGGGGGCTTTCCACTCCCTGGCGGAGGCCGTGAAGCCGAAAGGGGATTGACCCGGATCTCGATCCGGCGCCCGGGAGCGAAGATCCTCCGGGCCAGCTCCGTGAGGTCCCGGGCGGACACCTCCTGCACACCGTCCACGAGCTCCCGGAGGGACCCGGTCCCCCGCGTGGCGAACCACCGGGCCACGTTCCCCGTCCGGGCCGCGAAGAGGGCCGTACCGCCGAGCCAGGCGCTCCGGGCGTCCCCGGCCAGGCCCTCTTCCACGGGACGGAGGGCGAGCCGCTCCAGCTCTCTCGCCGCCTCCGGGACCTGTCCGGGGCTCGTGCCCACGTAGAGCCCGAAGTCCCCGCCCCCCGACCACGCCTCGCGGAACGCCCCCGCCTCGTAGGCGCAGGAGATCACGTCCGTGAAGTGGTGGAAGACCCGCCAGCCGAGGGCCAGCCGCAGCAGCTCCGCCGCCGCGCACCCGGGCTCGCCGCGCCCCGGCGCGGCTCCTCCCAGGAGCACGTAGCCCCGGCCGGAGGGATGGAGGAACGTCCGCGTCGTCCCCGCGGCGGAGGCGGCGCCGGCGGGGACGGCCGGGGCGCGGCGGCGGGGAGGGCCCGCGAAGACCCGGGCGACGAGGATCCTCGCCCGGCGCGGGGGCACGTCACCCACGAGCGCCACGGTGAGGGCCCGGCCCGCCACGCGGGAGGCGAAGTGATGCCGCACGTCCTTCGCCGTGATGCGGCCGAGGGATTCGGGGGTTCCGAAGGGTTCGTGGGCCCGGGGGGAGCCGTCGAACAGGAGGCCTCGGAAGGCGTTGCCCGCGAAGGGGCCCACCCTCTCCCGGGATCGATCCGCGGCGCGGAGGAGCCGGCGCCGCGCCTCCTCGATCGCCTCCGGGGGGAACGCGGGATGCTCCAGCATCTCGTGGATCGTGGTGAGCGCGGGAACCAGCCCCTCCCGGGGTACGGTGAACGTGACGAGGAAGAAGTCCCGGGTCGTGTCGAAGCGGACCTCGTTGCCGAGCGCGTAGAGCCGCCAGCGGATGTCCTCCTCCTCGTGTCCCTGGGTGGCGAGGGTGAGCGCCCGGAAGGTGAGGGCCGCCAGGCCCTCCTTTCCCGGCGGATCCCCGGCGGACCCGCCCGGGCTGGCGATGGCCCCGGACACGATGGGGAGCCCCGCGTGCTCGAGATGGACGAGCGTGACCCCGGGGAGGATCTCGAGCCGCGAGGGCCGGGAGAGGGGGGTGAGGGGGTCGATCCCCCGGGGAAGGCGCGGCACCCCGGCTTCCACCGGGATGCGGGTCACGGCAGGCGTGGGGGGAAACGGCCGGGAGCGCGGGGAGGAAAGAGAGGCGGGCGGCGGAGGAGAGGGGGCGCCGGGGGGGAGGAGGAACACGATCCGGAGGTTGTCGGGAGTAAGCCAGGTCCGGGCCACGCGGGCGAGGACGCGAGGGGTGATCCGGGTGTACCGGTCGGCGGCGGCGAGGGCCTCGGGAAGACCCTCCTTCGCGAAGTAGCCGTACACCGCGGCCCTCCCGAGGACCTCCGCGAGCCCGGAGAAATCCTCCCGGAGCAGGATCTCCCGCGCCTGCATGTACTCCGCCACGTCGGGAGCCGCGGACCAGTCGAAGGCCGGGTCCCCGGCCGAAGCGAGGAGGTGGAGCAGGATGTCCCGGGCCCGGCCCGCGTCCTCTGCGCGGCGCAGGGTGATCCGGGCCCGGAGGAGGTTGCGCTCCTCGAGCTGGGTGTAGAAGAGGTCCGCGGCGAGGGCCACGCCGGTCTCCGTCACGAATCGCCGGGTGAACCAGCCTGCCAGGATCTCCTTCAGGAAGCGGGTGGGGAGGTAGTCCGGGTGCAGGTAGCCGGGGAGGACGAGCGAGGCGAAGAGGGCGGGGTGGGCCCCCTCCCTCGGGAGCACCATCTCCTGGTAGTTCCCGAAGCGGGGGGGCGGCGGCGGGGGATCCTCGGGCGGCGCGCCCCGGGAGGGCCAGCTCGAGAACGCGGCGCGGATCCTCCGGAGGGCGTCGTCCCGGCGGAAGTCCCCGGCCAGGACGAGGATGGTGCGGTCCGGGCGGTAGTGGGAGCGGTAGAACCGCACCAGAGCGTCCCGGGAGATCCGCGAGACGCTCCCCACCGTGCCGGAGATCCGGGCCCCGTAGGGGTCGGGGAGGAAGGTGAGCCCGGTGAGCTCTTCCCAGGCGTAGCTCTCGGGATCGGCCCTGCGCTTTTGGATCTCGTCGAGGACCACCGCCTTCTCCTCCTCGAACTCCTGCGGGAGGAACCTGGGGGACGCGAG
>JAOZQC010000022.1 GCA_029932425.1 Planctomycetota bacterium
AGAGCGGTGGTCTTCGTCGGCCAAGGCAAGGGGAGTGCCGCTCTGGACCCCTTATGGCGCAGGCTCCGGGCTTGCCTGATGGCGAACGTGCTGGTTCTTCGCGGAGGCGGCTTCGCCGCTGGAGCGATGGGAAGCCTGCTCGGGCTCGGCGGGAGGATCCTGCTCATAGCGCTCCTGCGCTTCTGGCTCGGACCGCTCCGGCTCAGGCGGCCGGCGCGGCCGGACTCCTCGGGTTCGAGCGGCTCTGTCCATACAGCCGGTAGCACTCGACTCGCGCCCTCCGCCAGTGCGTACCGGGTCGGGGACACGGTTCTCTTGCCGGCGATGCGCGGCCCGCTATGATGACTCCACCGCACACCTCCACCGGGCGAACGCCAATGAGAACTCGCGGTATCCTCCTCACGCTGGTTTTCGGGTGTCTTACCGTCGCGCCGAGCACCCTCGCGCAGGAAGAGCGGACATCAGGCGAAGACCTCTGGCGGACAGCGGTCGCACCGGGTCCCGGCCTCTCGGCCTCCTTCGGCGAGGGGTGGGAGCTCCGGGAAGACCTGCCGGTCCTCTTCAAGGGCTGGAGGGCGAAGGAGTACGGTGAGCTCCCCGCGGCCGGCGTCTACCAGTCCGGGGCGAGGCTCCGGCTGGCCTTCCAGCGGGCTCCCGGTGCCGGCGAGGTGGTGGCGAGCGTCGCGTTCGATCCCAGGCACTTCTTCATCAAAGGCATGCCGGTGCTGGTGGGACCGGCGACGGGCGAGCGGAGAGAGATCGACTACCGCTTCGAGGACGAGAAGATCGTCTTCGAGGGGGTCCCGGTCGGCCCCGGACTCCGGACCATCGAGATGGAGGTCTGCTCCCGGAAGCTCCGCAACCGGGGCGAGCTCACCATCGAGGACAAGCTCAAGCAGGCGAGGACGATCCGCAGGATCCGCCCCCGGACGGCGAGCTGGTCCCCCCTGGCCCCGGGCCAGATCATCGCCCAGGAGACCCTCCGCCCCATCGTCTGCCACGGCGGGTACGACACGGAGGGCGTGAAGACGGCGGTGGTCTGGGCGAACGGCGGGAAGCTCACCGGGGAGTTCCAACTCCTCGACGCCGAGAGGAACCGTCAGCACCCCGCCCCCCAGCCCGTGGTCTACACGGGAAGGCTCACGGACGCGGGGACCCACATCTGGGGCGGGAGGAACTACGTCGCCGACTTCACGGACTTCCGGAAGCCGGGCCTCTACTTCGTCCGGCTCGTGGTCGAGGAGACGAAGGAGGTGGCGGACTCGCTGGTCTTCCCGATCCGGCGGGGCCGCTACCTCGAGCTGGCGACGAAGGCCGCCGACTGGTTCACCTACCAGCGGTGCGGGACGGAGGTGCCGGGGTTCCACCGGGCCTGCCACACGAAGGACGCGGTCGTGAAGCTCGACGGCACGAAGGTGGACGTCACCGGCGGGTGGCACGACGCCGGCGACTACGGGAAGTGGATCGGCCCGGGCACCATGGGGATCATGGCTCTGACGACGCTTCACGAGGACTTCGGGAGCGAGATCGGCGCGATGCTCGGGGGCATGCCCCGCTACGTGAACGAGGCCGCCTGGGAAGCGAAGTACATCGCCAAGGGCTACTGGGACGGCGCCTTCCACGCCGGCTTCACCCCGGACTTCGAGGACGTCTGCACCTGGCTCGGCGCGCCCGAGCACGAGCCGCCGCGGGTCGTCTCCGAGAAGGAGTGCCTGCGGCTCGACTACGGGATCACCAGGGGGCCCGCGACCTGCCTGACGGCCGCCGCCCTGGCGAGGGCGGGTCGGCTGGTCGCCCCCTACGACGAGGATCTCGCGAAGCGGTGCCTCGCCGTCGCGAGGGAGGTGTACGACCGGTACGCCGACTTCGACCTCGCGATACCCGAGAACGAGAAGTGGCGGCGGACGAACCTTTCCTACCTCCAGTCGGGACTCCTGCTCGTCGCCCTGGAGCTCGGGGACGCGACCGGTGAGGCGAGGTTCCCGCGGGACGCGGCGGAGCGGGCGAAGCGCATCCTCGATCTCCAGGACCCGGAGGGCTTCTTCTACGACGACGAGACGCGGACGTCGAAGACGTCGCGGACGGGGATCCACCTCCCGGCGCTCTACGAGTTCCTGAGGAGGAACCGCGGGACCGGGCTGGCCGGGAGGATCCGGGAGGCCTTCCGGCGCTGGGCGGAGCACGTCCTCGACCTGGGCGGCCTCTCGCCCTTCGGCCAGATCGGGGGAAGGGCGGAGGACGGCACGCTGCGGAACCTCAAGCCGAACACGAACAACGGCCGTTTCGGCGAGCTGGCCTGGGCCCTGGCGACCGCCGCCCGGTTGCTCGGGGAGCCGAGGTATCTGAGGGCGGCCGAGGAGCAGCTCCAGTGGATCCTCGGGCGGAATCCCGCGGACGTCTCCATGATGGCGGGGGTGGGGCGGGGGCCCGGCTGCTACCACACGCGGTACTGCTTCATGGAGGGATGCGAGCACGGCGTCGTCCCGGGCGGGGTCACGCTGGGCATCGTGCCGGGCACCGGTGGGACGGTCGAACTCGGCGACACCGACACGAAAAACTGGGTGATCGCCGACGTCCCCGTCGACTACCCCTTGATCGACACGGACGTCCACGGATGGACCTACGCGTACCGGACGAGCGAGTACGCCCTGGCGAAGAACGCGTCGTTCCTCCGGGCCGCGGGCCAGATCGAGAAGGCGTTGCGCGAGCTCCGGTAGAGAGAAGGAAGAGAGGGTGAGGATGAGACTGAGGACGCTCGTAGCGTGCATCCTCCTGCTGGGATGCCTCGCTCACGCGGGAAAGGAAGGGGGCGAAGCGGGCTTCTCCTTCGGCGAGGGGTGGGAGCTCCGGGAAGACCTGCCGGTCCTCTTCAAGGGCTGGAGGGCGAAGGAGTACGGTGAGCTCCCCGCGGCCGGCGTCTACCAGTCCGGGGCGAGGCTCCGGCTGGCCTTCCAGCGGGCTCCCGGTGCCGGCGAGGTGGTGGCGAGCGTCGCGTTCGATCCCAGGCACTTCTTCATCAAAGGCATGCCGGTGCTGGTGGGACCGGCGACGGGCGAGCGGAGAGAGATCGACTACCGCTTCGAGGACGAGAAGATCGTCTTCGAGGGGGTCCCGGTCGGCCCCGGACTCCGGACCATCGAGATGGAGGTCTGCTCCCGGAAGCTCCGCAACCGGGGCGAGCTCACCATCGAGGACAAGCTCAAGCAGGCGAGGACGATCCGCAGGATCCGCCCCCGGACGGCGAGCTGGTCCCCCCTGGCCCCGGGCCAGATCATCGCCCAGGAGACCCTCCGCCCCATCGTCTGCCACGGCGGGTACGACACGGAGGGCGTGAAGACGGCGGTGGTCTGGGCGAACGGCGGGAAGCTCACCGGGGAGTTCCAACTCCTCGACGCCGAGAGGAACCGTCAGCACCCCGCCCCCCAGCCCGTGGTCTACACGGGAAGGCTCACGGACGCGGGGACCCACATCTGGGGCGGGAGGAACTACGTCGCCGACTTCACGGACTTCCGGAAGCCGGGCCTCTACTTCGTCCGGCTCGTGGTCGAGGAGACGAAGGAGGTGGCGGACTCGCTGGTCTTCCCGATCCGGCGGGGCCGCTACCTCGAGCTGGCGACGAAGGCCGCCGACTGGTTCACCTACCAGCGGTGCGGGACGGAGGTGCCGGGGTTCCACCGGGCCTGCCACACGAAGGACGCGGTCGTGAAGCTCGACGGCACGAAGGTGGACGTCACCGGCGGGTGGCACGACGCCGGCGACTACGGGAAGTGGATCGGCCCGGGCACCATGGGGATCATGGCTCTGACGACGCTTCACGAGGACTTCGGGAGCGAGATCGGCGCGATGCTCGGGGGCATGCCCCGCTACGTGAACGAGGCCGCCTGGGAAGCGAAGTACATCGCCAAGGGCTACTGGGACGGCGCCTTCCACGCCGGCTTCACCCCGGACTTCGAGGACGTCTGCACCTGGCTCGGGGCGCCGGAGAACGAGCCGCCGCGGGTGGTCGAGGAAGCGGAGATGCTTGAGAACCGGTACGGCTACTGTCAAGGCCCGGGCATCACCTGGACCAGCTCCTCCCTCGCGCGGTGCGGGCGTCTCCTCGGACCGTACGACGAGGAAACGGCGAAGCGGTGCCTCGCGATTGCCCGGGAAGTCCACGACATCGACCGCGCCGTGGACCTCGAGAAGCCGGAGTACGAGGAGAAGCGGAACTCTTACCTCTGGCTCCAGACCGGGCTCCTCATGTCCTCCATCGAGCTCCACCTTGCGACGGGAGACGAGGCCTACGCGCGGGAGGCGGGCGAGCGAGCCGAGAGGATCCTCGAGCTGCAGGCCGAGGACGGTTCCTTCCACCTGGACCGCGCGAAGGAGTCCGAGAAGTACGTGGAGTGCCGGTTCCACCTCTTCGCGCTCCACGAGTTCCTGAGGAGGTTCCCGGAGAGCGGGCTCGCGCCGAGGATCGTCGCCGCCTTCCGGCGCTGGGCGGACCTGAACATGGAGTTCGCCGGGCTATCCAGCTTCGGTTTGATCGGCGGGCGGGTTGGTGACGGGAGCGTCCGCAACTTGAAGTACGAGCACGGCAATCGGCGGATCGGCGCCTTCGCGTGGGGGCTGGCGACGACGGCCGTCCTGACGGGGGACCGGAAGTACCTGACCGCCGCCGAGCGCCAGATCCAGTGGATCACGGGGTTCAATCCCGCGGACGTCTCCATGATGGCGGGCGTGGGTCGCGGCCCCGGCTGCTACCACCACCGCTACTGCTTCATGGAAGGGTGCGAGCACGGCATCGTCCCCGGCGGGATCCTGAACGGGATCGTGAGCGGGGAGGGGCTCGAGAAGGCGACCTACCTCGGGGACACGGACACGAAGAACTTCGTGATCGCCCGGGCGCCGATCGACTACCCGATCATCGACACGGACGTCTGGGGCTGGACGTACGCATACCGTTCGAACGAGTACTGGGCGAGGAACAACGCCTGGTTCGTCCTGGGATCGGCCCAGGTCGAGAGGGCGCTGAGGACCCTTCGCTAGGCGAGGGAGACGTGGGAGCCGAAGCATGATCGAAGGGATCGACCTCTTCATCGTCTTGTTCTTCATCACGGGCGTCTTCCTCGTCGGGATCTACTTCAAGAGGTTCATCCGGACGTCGGAGGACTTCTTCCTGGCGGGGAGGAAGCTCGCGTGGTGGATCGTGGCCATGTCGATCATCGGGACGAACATCGGCTCCTACGACTACGTGGGGGGCGCCGGCGCCGCCTACAGCGTCGGGATCGCCCAGGCGAACTTCGAATGGCTCGGCGCCATCCCCGCCATGGTCATCTCGGCGCTGCTCTTCGTTCCCTACTACTGGCGAGCGGGGGTGTACACCGTTCCCGAGTACCTGGGCAGACGCTACAACCAAGGCGTCCGCACGATCGAGGCGGCGCTTTGGGGGTTGTTCCTGATCGCCTGTCTCTCGATCTTCTTTTATGCGAGCGGGAAGATGATCGAGCAGTACGTCGGGTGGGACCTCTGGATCGGGATCACCGTCACCGCCGTGGTCGTGGGCATCTACACGGTGACCGGAGGCCTGACCGCCGTGGCCATGACGGATGTCGTCCAGCTCGCCGTGATGCTCGTCGGCGGGGTGGCCTTCGCGGTGATCGGCTTCGACGCCGTCGGCGGATGGGACGGGCTCGTGAGCAAGGTGACGGCCGAGCATCCGACCCACTTCGATCTCTTCCTTCCCATGGACCACCCCGACTACCCGTGGCTGGGAATGGTGCTCGGGCTCGGGCTCGTGCTGTCCCCCGCGTGGTGGTGCTGCCACCAGGCGATCATCCAGAGGACCCTGGGGGCGAAGTCGGAGTGGGATGCGAAGGCCGGCATGCTCGGCGCGGCCTTCCTGAAGACGCTGGTGCCCCTCCTGTACGTCCTCCCCGGTCTTTTTGTCGTGGCGCTGTGCACCGAGCAACTGGGCACAAAGGACGACGCGCTGCCCTGGGCGATCAGGAACATGCTCCCCGTGGGACTCGCCGGCCTCGTCTTCGCCGCCTTCATCGCCGCGATCTTCTCGAGCGTCGACTCCACGCTGAACTCGGCGGTCACGATCTGGACCAGAGACATCTACCAGAGGTTCATCGTCAGGAAGGCGCCCGACCGGCACTATCTGCATTTCGGAAGATGGCTGACCGTCGGCTTCGTCCTGATAGCCGCCCCCCTCGCCCCGCTCACCAAGGAGTTCGGCATCTACAAGGCGATGCAGATGGCACTCACGATCTTCCAGGGCGCGACCCTCGGGACGGTCCTCCTCGGAGTCCTCTGGGCGAGATCGACGCGATGGGGCGGGCTCACCGGGCTGGTGGGCGGTGTCGCGCTGTCCGTACTACTCACGGTGGCCGGAGTGAACTTCCTCTACGTGGCCTGGTGGTCCTTCCTGGCCTCGCTCGCGATCAACGTCGTGGTGAGCCTCGCCACGAAGGCCGAGCCCCTTTCGAAGCTCCGGGGCCTGGTCTACGGCCTGGTCATGGAGGATGGAGAGGTGCAGGACGCGCTCGAGGAGAGAGCGAAGGGAGGCAAGTAGCATGTGGACCTGGCTCGAGAGCCTGCCGCTCGTCTGGGCGAAGGTCGCCGGGACGATCTTCTTCCTGCTCGTGATGCTCTGGGCTCTCCTGCGCCCCCGGGAGTACGTCTTCAGGGGAGCGCCGGACCGGAAGGCCTGGCGGGACCTCCGGCTCTGGGCGGCCGTGGTCCTCCTGGTGCAGATCATCCTGTACATCGAGTTCTGAACCCGCGGTCGGGGAAAGGAACGCGTCGTGGAAGACCGAGAACGCGCGGAGGGCAGGGGCCTCGGCCCCTTGGAGGTCATGGGGCTCTTCTGGTTCGTGCTGGGTGTCGTCATGGTCATCGCGGTCTACGCGCCCGAGACGGCGACGGGGAAGCTCGTGAACCTGGCGGCGGGCCTGGTGTTCCTGGCCATCGGGACCGTCGCGTTCGCGGCGGGAAGAAGGAAGAGGCTCTCCGGGGGCGGGGAGGAACGGTGACGTTCGCGGCGCCCCGGGTCGAGGAGGACGCGGCGCGCGCGAGGCTCACCCCGCGCCGCAAGCTCCTCCGGCGGGGCCGTCCCCTCCGCCCGGAGAGGGTCGAGCTGGTCTACTTCCCCTACCACCTCTTCGAGGTCTCGGTCGCGGATGCCGGGGCGGAGAGGAGGGTCCGGGTCGCTCTGGACGGGGTGCTCGGCGTCTTCTCCTTCGTCGAGACGGACGCTCTCGACCTCCGTCCCGAGGCGGACGGCCCGCGCTTCCCGTTCCGGATCGGGGGCGAGGAGGCCGGAGAGAAAGCCCTCGCGGCGTACCGCCGGGCGCTTTTCGGGCACGTCTTCCACCGGTTGAGACGCCCGACCGTCAAGGGCGTGGGCGAGCACCGGGAACTCTACTACCCCTACTGGGTGGCGTACTACCGGACGCGGAAGGGGTACGACTTCCGCGCGGTGGACGGGATCCACGGCGAACCGTTGAGCGTCCGGATGCGGAGGGCCTTCCTCACCGCGTTCGCCGAGGGCGGGTTGCCGACCACCGTGTAGCGTGGCGTCCCTGCGAACTCGCCGCCTGCCGCCGGCCGCTGTACTCTGGTGTGAGGGCAGGGAGACTGGAACATGGGACTTCATCCGCTCGACTGGCTGACCGTCGTCGTCTATCTCGCCATCATGGTGGCCATCGCCGTCTTCTTCACGAGGTTCATGAAGGGGGCCAAGGACTTCTTCGCGGGCGGGCGGCGGATCCCGTGGTGGGTGGCGGGGATCTCGCTCTACATGGGGCTCTTCTCCTCCTGGACCTTCAGCGGCGCGGCCAGCCTCGTCTACCGGACGGGGTGGTACGGGCTCCTCTACTTCGCGACCTGGCCGGTCGGCTTCTTCATCGGGTTCATGCTCGCGGCGAAGCGATGCCGCCGGAGCCGGGTTGTCTCCCCCATCGAGTACGTCGAGACCCGCTTCAACCGCGGGACCCACACGGCGCTCTCCGTGGTGTTCGGCCTCTCGCTGCTCTACTGGCCCATCCAGCACATGGCCGCCCTGGGCAAGATGGTCGGGCCCATGCTCGTGCCGGGCTCCGAGACGGCCATCGTGATCACGATCCTCGTGATCGCCATGCTGGTCCTCGTCTACAGCTTCTCCGGAGGGCTCTGGGCGGTCTGCGTCACGGACGCCGTCCAGGCCTTCCTGGTGGTGGGGATCGTGGTGGTCCTGCTCGGGACGATCGTAGCCGAGCACACTGAGCTGTTCGCCCAGCTACCGGCGTTCTCCATCCACGCTCCCGCGAGCGAGGCCAGCTACGACACTTGGTTCCTCGCCGGATACACCCTGCAGGGGATTTTCTCCGCGGCCATGGGCGACCGGGCCCAGCGGTACTACAGCGTCCGGGACGAGCGGGCCGTCATGAAGCTGGGGCTCCTGACGACCGGGCTCTTCTGCATGGGCCCGGTGCTCTTCGGGCTCATCCCCTTCCTGGCCACCGTCGTGTGGCCCGACCCCGGAACGATCCCGGGCTTCGCGGGCCTGAAGAACCCCCAGGAGGGCGTCTTCGTCGCGATGGCGGCGATGCACCTGCCGCCGGGCATCCTGGGGATGTTCATCGCCGCGATGCTGGCCGCCACGATGTCGGCCACGGACACCTGCTGGAACGCGGCATCGGCCATCTTCTCGCTGGACCTCTACAAGCGAAAGCTCCGGCCGGACGCCAGCGACCGCCGGGTGATGACGGTCGGGCGGATCGCCATCGTGGTCTTCTTTCTCATCGCGGTGGCGGGAGCGATCGCGATCACCGTGGAAGGGGTCAAGCTCGATATCATCGGGGTGACCGTCGGGCTCCTCGCGGGCGTGGCGGTCTCCATCCCCCTGACGCTCGGGCTCGTGGTCCGGAGGGTCTCGCGGTGGGCCGCCGTGGGGGCCGTCGTGGTCGGCACGCTCGCCGCGGGGGTCTGCAGCGACCTCAAGGTCTTCGGTCCCCTCGAGGTCATCGGCTTCCTGAAGTACCCGTTCGGACTCCGGATCTTCTTCATCGTTCTCGTGACCCTCGCCGTCTTCCTCCTGTCCCGGCCGATGGGGCGCCTGGGCCGGCGCTGGCCGGCCACCATCGTCGCCTCGACCGCGGCGGGCGTCGGGCTATGGTTCTTCTTCCGGCACCTGCACACGAACGCCGTGCTCGACGGCGCGGCGCCCGCGGAGGGGTCGCCCGGGCCAGGTGACTACGAGCTGGCGATGGCATTCGCCTCGGTGGCCTTCGGGTTGCTCTTCTGCCTCTTCTGCCGCCTGTACGGCCGCCACCTCGACGAGCCCGAGGCGGACGTGGACGAGTTCTTCCGCCTGCTCGAGAAGCCCATCGATGTCGCGAAAGAGGTGGGCGGCGAGCGCGAGACGGCCGGCGTCTACCCGTTCGTCGGCGTCATCGTCCTCGGGCTGGCCGTGATGTCCCTTGCGTTGCTCCTCTTCCCTGCGGGACGCTCCCACCCCGCGGTCAACGTCTCGCTGGCGGGGATCCTCACCCTCGTCGGACTTGCGATCATGAGGGGCGGGCGGCAGGTCCTGCGCGAGATCCGGGAAGCGCGCGCGAAACGGGAGGCGGACGAGTGACGGCGAAGCTGGCCGCCCATGGCGGACCGAAGGTCCGTGACGAGCCCCTCGTCCGGCCCGAACACGCCCGCGCGAGGTTCGGGGAGGAGGAGAGGCGCGCCCTCGCGGAGGTCATGGACTCCGGACACCTCTGCAGCGTGACGGGAGAGCGGACCAGGGCGTTCGAGCGCCGGGTGGCCGACTGCTTCGGCGCCGCGGGCGCGGCGGCGGTGACCAGCGGGACGGCGGCCATCCACTGCGCGCTGGCGGCGGTCGGCGTCGGGCCCGGAGATGAGGTCGTCACCTCGCCCATCACCGACATGGGCTCCGTGATCCCGATCCTGGCGCTTTCCGCGGTGCCGGTCTTCGCCGACGTGGACCCCGAGACGTGGAACATCACGGCGGAGACCATCGCCCAGGTGCTGACGCCACGTACGACGGCGATCATCGTCGTCCACCTCGCGGGCCAGTCCTGCGTGATGGCGCCGATCCTCGATCTCGCGGGGGAGCGCGGGCTCAAAGTGATCGAGGATTGCGCGCAGAGCTACCTCGGAACGTGCAACGGCCGGCCCGTGGGGACGATGGGTGACGCCGGCTGTTTCAGCCTGAACGACTACAAGCACATCAGTTGCGGCGACGGGGGATTCGTCATCTCGAAGGACCTCGGAGTCGTCTCCCGCGCCCGACTCTTCGCCGACAAGGGCTACGACCGGACCGGTCCCGCCCGCGACTCCCTCGTCTTCGGCATGAACTACCGGATGACGGAGTTGCAGGCAGCCGTGGCGTCCGTCCAGATCGAGAAGGTCGACGGGATCGTCCGCCGCCGCCGGGAGTTCGCGGCGCTGCTTTCCGGGTTGCTCGAGGGGATCGAAGCCGTCCGACGCCCCCGGGTGGCGCCCGGCGTCGAGCACTCGTGGTGGTTCTACCCGTTCACGGTCGACCTGGACGCCGTGGGGACGGACGCCGCGACCTTCGCCGGGGAGGTCACCGCCGAGGGGATCCCCGTCACCTTCCCCTACCTCGCGAAGCCGGTCTATCTCTTCAGGACGATGCAGAGCGGGAAGCACCCGGTTGAGGCCACGTACCGGAAGGGCCTGTGTCCGGACGCGGAGAAGGCTCTCGGGGAGATGATGGTCCTCCCCTGCACCGAGTTCCTCTCGGAGCGGGACGCCTGGGACATCGCGACGGCCCTGCGGAAGGTCTGCGAGTATCACACCGGTTAGAGGAGGCGGGGTCTTGACACTGAAAGCGTGCCTTGGCGGCGTCCTGCTCGCCGCCGCGCTGGCCGGATGCACGACGAAGACGCCGGGACCGCCGTTCCTGGCGGCGACCCCCTGCGCGACCCCTCCCGTCGTCGACGGGATGCTCGACGACGAGTGCTGGCGGGACGCGGCCGTGGCTGCGGACTTCTCGCTCCTTCGCGAGGACGGGCCCGCCGGGAACGGGACGACCGTCCGGGTCACCTACGACGACACGTGCGTCTACTTCGGCTTCACGTGCCCCGACCACCGGGCGGGGGAGCTCGTGACGAGGGAGACGGAGCACGACGCGGCCGTCTGCCGTGACGACTGCATCGACCTCTTCCTGGATCTCTCCCGCGACTACAAGAACTACTTCCACTTCATCGTTAGCCCAAGGGGCGTGACGAGTGACTCCTCCGTCGAGCTGGTGGACGACTTCGTCGACATCTACTACGACTGGGAGCCCGCCTACCGCGTCCGGACCTCCGTGACGGCGGACGCCTGGTTCGCCGAGTTCGCCGTGCCCTTTTCGAGTCTCATGACCGGGGTGGCGCGGCCGAGCGTCTTCGCGGACCGCAAGGAGAACGAGAGGAGCGCCTTCTCACTCCTCGCGCCACCCGCCTCTGATCCCGGGACGGTGTGGAACGTGAACTTCTGCCGCCGGAAGAGGACCGATCCGGACGCTCTCTCCTCCTGGTCGCCGTGCTGCGACAGCTTCTACTCACCGTACCAGTTCGGCCACCTCCTCTTCGCCGGGAGCCTCTCGCGGAGCGGGATCTCGAACGCGCGGGAGCGCGCGGAGGAGGCGCGCGCCGGTGCCGTCGCGGAGAAGAACCGGGTCGAGCGGGCCCGACTCGCGCCGATCCTCGCAGAGATCGGCGGCGAATGGAGGGACGTCCACCGGAGGGGCCTCTTCCAGGGCTCGGTGAGCACGAACGGGAAGCTCCGGATCCCGAATTACGCCCGCCTCACCGGACAGGGCCGGGTGGTTCTCGACGAGGTCATCCCCCCCCTCTCGGGCGAAGCCGTCGAGAAGATCCTCGCCAGGAGGACCCCGAGGCTCGCCTTCGACGAGGAGTCGCTCGAGGAGCTGCGGCGGCGGATCGAGAGCGATGCGCCCGTCCGGGAGCAGTGGAAGAGACTCGAGGAGGAGGCGGACGGTCTCCTCGCGGGGCCCCTCCGTGACTTCACTCCGAACGAGATGCAGCAGGACCGGAACTGCGTGCCCCGGGAGCAGGCCAAGAGCGCCGCGGCGGGGTACGGCCGGCTCTCCAGCGTGCGGACGAAGTGCGCTCTGGCCCACGCGATCTCGGGGAGGAGGGAGTACGCCGAGAAGGCCTGGGAGGCTCAGTCCAGGCTCATCGAGCACTTCGAGCGATACCAGGTCTTCCGGTCGGCGGACAACTGGTACTCGATCTGGGACCCCTCCTACGAGGTCGTGAGCTCCACCCTCGCCTACGACCTCCTCGCGGGCTCGGGCGTGCTCTCGAGGGAGGAGAAGGTCCGCCTCGTGGAGTTCATCCGGCGGCTCGGCTACCGGGTGGACTACTGCGTGCGCCACTCCGAGATGGTGGGGAACCACCAGTACATGTGGACGGCCAACCTGGGCCGGATGGCGCTCTACTTCCCCGAGTTCCCCGAGCGGGAGCGATGGCTCGCCGACGTCGAGCGCAGGATGCCGATGCTCTACGCGGACATCCTCCAAGACGGAGGCCAGGTGGAGCGCAGCCCCGGCCACCACACCTTCGGCCTGAGCTTCCTGGTAGGGTACGCGATCACGAGGAAGCGGCTCCTCGGGGAGGACGTCTTCTCCCGGGAGATCGACGGCAAGAGCCTCGGGATGGCGGTTTCCTGGATGGCCAAGATCGCGACGCCGCTCGGAGAGCAGCCCGCGGTGAACGACTCGAAGCGGCCCCGGCTGGGGAAGTACTTCTTCCTGCTGGACGTGATCGACGCGTTCGGACGGGGCGACCTGCTGCGGGCCGGGAAGATCGACACCTCGGGCCTCCCGCTCCTGCACCTCGTCTCCGAGACGATCCGCCCGGCGGACCCCGCCTTCACATCGGTGCTCCTGCCCGACACCGGCTTCGCCGTGATGCGGGACGGCTGGGACGCGGACTCGAAGTACCTCCTCTTCGACTACGGCCCCCACGGCGCGTGGCACGGGCACTACGACAAGATGAGCTTCGTCCTGTACGCGGACGGGGTCGGCTGGGTTCTCGACGCCGGGTCCTCGCCACACTACTGCGTCTACACCGAGGAGCACAACCGCTGGCACAAGCAGACCGTCGCCCACAACACGGTGCTGGTGGACGGGAAGAGCCAGGAGGCCGTCACCGGCACCCTTCGCCGCTGGGAGACCGGGGAGGACTTCGACCTCGTCTCCGCGAGCCACGACGGGTATCCGGGGATCATCCACACGAGGACGATCTTCCATCCCCGGGGGGAGTACTTCCTGGTCCACGACCATCTGAGGGCCCGGGACGGAGAGCCGCACCGCTATCGCTGGCTGCTCCACGTGAACGGCCGGCTCGGCGCGCACGACAGGGAATCGATCGCCTTCACGCGGAACGGCCGGGGGCTTTTGGTGCTACCCGCCGACCCGGAGAGCATCGACTCGCTCACCGTGGAACAGGGCCTCTGCATCGACACCACGGGCAAGCGGACGACCCCCGCGCGGAGCGACGGCCGCTGGACGCCCGGCGACCCAGGCTGGGCGTACATCCCCTACATCGGGCTTTCGAAGACGACCGGCGCCGCGGAGACGGACTACCTGGTGGTCCTCTTCCCGCACCGGGACGGGGCGAAGCCTCCCGCGGTGGAGGTGGCGAAGCTCCTCGGCGGGGTGGGGACGGGAGTCCGGATCCGGCACGGCGGCCTCGAGGACGTCTACGGGGAGCGGAGGCCCGGCGCGGACCGGACGGCGGAGCTCCCCCTGGGCGGATTCCGGACGGACGGGGACTTCTTCTTCGCCAGGATCGAGCGGGGAAACGTGACGCGGGCCGTGGTGGTCGGCGGCACGAGGCTCATTCGTGACGGCAAGCCGGTGAAGGCCCGGACGTACGAGTAGGAGGTGTTCGCGATGTGGTGGAAGTCGGCGTTCCTATTCGCTCTCGCGGCGGCCGCGGGATGCGCGGGGGCTCCGGACGCCCCGGTCGTCGTCGACGAGCCGTCCGTCCGCCTCGAGGCGGAACTGAACCTCCATTTCAAGGACTTCACGGAGGTCACGCTCACCGAGACCTACATGGAGCGGTGGCGGGAGAAGCACGGCTACCTCCCCGGCGCGCCGATGCTGACCGACGAGGAGTTCTTCGGAAGCCTCGACCTCCCGGACCTCGGGGCCGGAGATCCGGAGGTCGCCCTCGCGACGCACTTCCGGGACCGGGTCGTCCCCTGCCGCGTCGAGGCGCGTCCGATCTCCGAGGAGCAGGGCGGCCGCGCCGTCGAGATCGCCGAGGCCTGTCTTCAAGACCCCGCCTTCCCCGACATAAGGTGGCCGCGGGAGAGGTTCGGGAGGGGGACCAAGGACGCCCGGTGGAACTGGGTCCCCTACCTCGTCCAGGCCTACCGGCACACGGAGAACCTGAGGTACCTCCGCGGCGCGGCGGAGATGTTCGCCTACTGGCAGAAGACGGTGAGACCCCCGGCCGGGACCCCGCGGATCTGGCTCACCCCCTCGTTCATCGACAACCCCTGGGACGCGCACGTCGCCTCCGCCCGGCTCCACATGCTGGCCGTGGTGGACGGTCTCCTGAAGGACGTCTCCCTCGGCGAGATCCCCGCGGATCTCCGGCGCCCCTTCTACGAGTCGGTGCTGGAGCACGCCCGTTTCCTGGTCGCGGTCAACCCCGGCTTCCGGGCCGGGAACATCCAGATCCACCAGCTGATGCACCTGCTCGAGGCGGGCCTCGTGTTCCCCGAGTTCGAGGAAGCGCGGGGGTGGGTGGCGTTCGGGTGGAAGGGCCTGCTGAAGCACGCGTGGCTGGACCTCTTGCCGGACGGCGGGCTCTACGAGAGGTCGGCGGGGTACAACAACGCGGTCGTCCGGTTCTGGCGGCGGATCCTCGAGCTGTCGCGCGCGGCGGGCCTCGCGGAGCCGGCGTGGCTCGAGCCGAAGCTCCGGAAGGCCCAGGAGTG
>JAOZQC010000369.1 GCA_029932425.1 Planctomycetota bacterium
GGAAAAGAGCCGTGGCGGTGGAGACCCGGCTCCACCGCCACGGAGAGACCGCGGCGCGGACTACTTCCGGAGGTACGGCATCCGGAACCGCTGCTCCTCCTCCACCAGGTTGGTGATCCTCGCGGTCACGATCACCATGAGGTTCTCCACCTCCTTCGACGACCCCTTCCGGGAGAAGAAGAAGTTGAGGATCGGGATCTTCGCGAGGAACGGGACCTCGGACTGGAGGTCCACCATGTTGATGTTCTTCAGGCCGCCGATCACCAGGCTCCCGTTGTCGGGGAGGCGGACGGTGGTCTGCGACTTCTGGATGACCATCTCCGGGATCTGGATCGTCACCGGCGTGGTGAGGGCGCCGAGAGACGTCTGGAAAGTGGGGATCGGCCGGAGGAGGGTCGCGATGGTGGGCTGGAGCTCCAGGGTGATGTACTTCCGATCGTTGGAGATGGTGGGCCTCACGTCCAGCGCCAGACCGTCCTGGATGATGCCCACGATCGGGTCCGCGATGAAGGCCGTCTGGGCCACCTCCACGTCGAAGTCCTGGATGAACGAGAGCTGGTTCACGAGCGTGATGTTCGCCCGCTGGGTGTTGTAGACGGTGAGGCTCGGCGCCTGGAGCAGCCGGGCGTTGCGGGACTTCTCCACCGCCCGGAGGATGAGGCTCACGTCGGTGTCGTCCAGGAAGGTGTACTGGATGATGGCGCCGCCGAGGGGGGAGAGAACGCGGCCGAGAGCCCGGTCGAAGATGTTCTCGTTCCGGCCCTTGTAGTCCCCGTCGCCGTTCTGGTTGAAGAAGACGCCGGCGGAGGGGTGGCTGGCGGAGGCCACGGGGAGCCCGGGGTTGCCGTTGTCGTATCCCGCGGAAGCGAGGTCCTCGAGCCCCGCGGTGACGTCGTCGAGGTTCACGAGCGGGCCCTTCTCGCCGCCCAGGCCCCGGATGTCGACGCCGATGTCCTGGAGGAAGTCGTCGTTGACGGTGAGGAAGCGCGTCTCGATCGTGACCACGAGACCGGCGAACTTCCTGAGATCATCGAGGAAGCGGGCGATCTGGGCCTGGACCTCGGGGGTGTGCGTGACCACGATCTTGTCGGTGCCGCTCACCTGGATGTTGTACTGGTCCTCGTCCCAGGAATCGCCGCCGATGTTGTTCTGGATGAGCTCCATCAGCTCCTCGGCGCCGCTGCCGAGCAGGGCCTCGCCCTCCTCCGCCTTGCCGAAGGGAGGCGCGTTCTCGTCCATCTCCGCGCTCGTGGGCTTGAGGATCAGGTTCGGCGCCACGAAGTTCGTGAGCTTGATCGTGAGGTCGCCGACGTTGAAGACGCGGAGCACGGGCTCCCCGCGGGCGCCCTGCTGGTTCGTGATGAACACCACGCCGTTCCGGAGGACGTAGGTGTACTCGGCGCCGGCGAACTTGAGCAGGAGCTCGAGGGCCGATCCGAGCTGCAGGTCGCTCACCGAGAGCGTCACCTGCTGGCCCTCGATGTCGTCCTTCACCTTGTCGTCGACGACGATGTTGATGTTGTTCACCTGGCGGATGTAGTCCAGGGCGTCCGCCAGGGTGGCGGACTCGAACTGGAAGTTCGTCTTCTCCTCGTTCAGACGGTTCTTCAGCGCCTGGTCGCGGGGGGAGAGGGTAGTGCCCGCCCCGTAGTCGGTGAGGGCCGCGGCCCGCCGGTTCACGCGGTCCCACTCCCTCTGGCTCGGCCACTGCAGGGGGCGGGACGACCAGGGGACGGTGGTCTTCTCGATGTCGAGGCGCCACTCCCGGAAGCGCTCCTTCTGCGCGCGCAGGAGCTCATCGCCGGTCTTCCGGTGCCGTGCGCGGACCGCCTCGTTCCTGAGCTCCCGGGCCCGCGGGTTCATGGAGTCGACGGCGAGCACCTGCTCCGCGAGCTGCTCCGCCAGCTCGAAACGCTCGTTCTCGAAGGCCTCGATGCCCTGGGTGAGGAGCTTCGCGACCCGCTGCTCGGCCTCCGCCTTGCGGCGCATCTCCTCGTTCTTCACCCGCTCGAGCGCGGCCTCCGCGGCGCTCCGCGCGGCCGCCTCGTCCGCCTTCTCCTTCAGGCGCTTCGCCTGGAACAGGAACTGCTCGGTCTCCTGGGGCAGGGTCCCCCAGTCCACGCCGTAGGGCGAGTGCTCGATGATGGAGAGCACGTTCTCGAAGGCGTCGATGGCCCGGGCGTACTGCTTGTCGTGGAAGAACCTCTTGCCGTTGTTGAAGTGCGCGTTGGCGAGGGTGAGCGCCTCCGCCTGCTTCACGCTGTGCAGCTTCCTGAGCTCCTCCTTGGCGCTGACGATCTCGCCGCTCCGCTTCCCGAGCGCGGCCCGGGCCCGCTGGAGGAGGGCCAGAGCCTTGGCGTTGTCCGCGTCCTGCTCCAGGGCCTTGAGGAGCCAGTACTCCGCCTCCTCGTAGCGCAGGTCCTTCATCTTGCCCTCGGCGAGGGTGAGGTAGTAGTCCACGAGCCGGTCGCGGAGCGCCATGTCCACCTTCTTCCGCTCCGCCAGCTCCCGGAGACGCTTCTCGGCGAGGGTCTCCTTCGGCGCCGGCTTGGGCGCGGGCTTCACCGGCTTGGCCACGGGTTTGGGCGCGGGCTTCACCGGCTTGGCCACGGGCTTGGGCGCGGGCTTCACCGGCTTGGCCACCGGCTTCATCGCCGGCTTCGCCGCGCGCTTCTCGCGCATCATCCGGGCGATGTACTCGTCGATGGTCTCGGGGCGGGGGGGAGCCTTGGCCTCGACGCCCGGCTTCGGAAGGTCCGTGGTCTTCGTCCCCTTGGCGACGACCATCGGAGATGTCTTCTCGGGCGGCGAGGGCTTCTTCGGCGGTCCGCCGCACGCGAAGAGGACGGACAGCGCAAGTACGACGAGAAGGAACTTCAGGAAGGAACGCGGCATAGCAACCGTCTCCTGTTCTGCGAACGCGGACGCACAGCACCGATGAAGGGCAGGCCTGCGCCCCACGAGCCCACAAGAGAGTCCGCCAGAATCTGCCCTTAGTGAGGGGGCGAGTCTAGCAGGGGCCCGGGGGGCTGTCAACTCGAAACCGGAGGGTGGTGAGCGAACCCTTTTCATTGGCTCATTTGAGGTTATGACGAAATCGTGACACTTGCTCGCGCTCCCGCGGGGTGACGGCGAGCCGCTCCGCGAGATCCACCCGGCGCCGGGCTCGATCCAGGCGGCCCAGGGCACGCTCGCAGTCCGCGAGGATCAGGTACGTGGCGGCGTCGGGCAGGAACTCCTTCCGGTGCTCCTCGAAGGTGCGCAGGGCCTCCCGCACCCGGCCGTCGAGGGCCAGGTGTTTCAGCCGGAGATTCATGACCTTCGCCTCCGCCAGGCCGAGCTCGAAGGCCCGGGCGTAGGCCGCCGCCGCCTCCCGGTGCCGCCCCGCCCGGCCCAGGTTCCGGCCGATCCAGAACCGGATCGTGGGATTGGCGGGGTCCCGGGCGGCCAGCTCCCGGAGGGCCCGGTCCACCGTCTCCGGGGGGTCCCGGCCGACCCGTTCCTTCAGGCGGTCGATCTCCCGGGCCAGGGCGGGATCCGGTTCGCGGTGCCGGGCGTTCTCCTTCCAGGGGATGACGGCGAGGCGGCCGCGGCCCACCCCGGAGAGGTAGGGCAATCCCCGCACGGGGGCGAGAGGAGCGCCCGCCCCGGTGCCCTCGGGCCGGAGGGCCCGGTACTCTTCCATCGCCTCCGGGAGTCCCTTCGGTTCCGACGGCAGGGGGTGGAGTTCCCCCGGGTCCTTCCGGAGATCGAAGGTGCGGGAGACGGCCCCGCGGATGAGCTTGAGGCGGCCCCGGCGGGCGAAGAAGAGCTGCGCCCAGCTCATGTGCCGCCAGCCGTACAGGGCCTCGCCGCAGAGGATCCGGTCTCCGGCGGGGCGGAGCAGGCTCCGGCCGGACCGCCCCGGCGGCACGGGGAGACCCGCTGCCTCGAGGAGGGTGGGGAAGAGGTCGGCCAGACTCACCAGCTCGGAGCGCGCCGCGGCTTCCGGGAAGAGGCCGCGGCCCCGGAGGAGGAGGGGGACCCGGAGTGTGGAGTCGTACA
>JAOZQC010000370.1 GCA_029932425.1 Planctomycetota bacterium
ACTCCCCGGGGCGCGGGGACCGACTCCTGATCCATGCTTCCGGGAGGGTGTTCGGGATGAAGAGGTCCGGGCGGCCGGCCTGCTACCAGTGCGGACGGGAGGTCCGCCCGGAGGACCCCACCTGTCCCTCCTGCGGAGCCGTCCAGCAGCTCCTCTGCGAGTGCGGGAAGAGCATTTCCGTCTACCTGGAGGAGTGCCCGCACTGCGGCGCCGCGTACTCGCCCAAGCGCTACACGCCCTCCCGGCGGGTCCCGCGAAGCCTCGTGCTGGCCGTCCTGCTCGGCCTCGCCGCCTTCGGGATCTACCGGATCGTGCCCCGGGACCCCGAGCAGGAGAGGCTCGACGACTACGTGGACGCCGCCGGGGACTTCGAGGCGGGACGGTACGAGGAGGCCCGGGTCAAGTTCGCCCGCTACCTGGCCCGGTACGAGGACTACCCCCCGGCCCGCTACATGCTCGGGTTCTCCCTCTTCCGGGCGGGGAGGAAGGCCGAGGGGCGCGAGGAGGTGCGGCGCGCTCTCGAGGGCAGCCACGGGGGGTACGTCCCCGCGGCGGAGTTCCTCGCCGCCACGAGCTACGACGACGGGCGCTACGGCGAGGCCCTCCGGTACGCCCGCACCGCGCTTCGCGGGGATGCTTCCAGCTCCCTCGGCCACCTCCTCGCGGGGAAGGTCCTCGCCCGGCCGGGCTTCCTCGACGCCGGGGAGGCCGTCTGGCACCTGCAGCAGGCCTTCGGCGCCGGCCTGAAGGACCCCGAGGGCCGCGTCCTGCTCGCGGAGCTCCTGCTCTCGCTCCAGCGGGCGGAGGGCGGGGAGCGGCTGGAAGCGGAGTCCCGGGACATGGTGGAGGAGGCCCGGCGGACGGTTGCGGACCTGATCCGGGAGCGCGGCCCGCGGCCCGAGTACTACTACTTCCTCGCCCGGTGCGCGTACGCAGAGGGGGAGTACGACCGCGCCTGGGAGGAGATCCAGCGGTGCTTCCGGGTGAAGGGGGAGACGCCGGCCCGGCGGGTGTTCCTGGGACGCGTGGAGTGGAAGCGAGGCAACCGGCCGGGGGCGAGGAGGGTCTTCGAGAAGGTCCTGCAGTCCGCCCCGGAGCCCTCGCTCCTCATCGAGATCGGCGACTTCTACCGGGAGGTGGGGAGGGAGGACCTGGCCGCGGGGGTGCTGGAGATCGCGGGACGCCTCCATCCCGGCGACGTGGGGATCCGCCTGTGGGAGGCGCGGGAGGCCCTGCGCCGGGGAGAGGCGGAGCGGTGCGAGGAGCTCCTGCGGGAGATCTCCGCGCCGGGCGGGCGGGAAGGCGAGGTGGGGCTCCTGCGGGCGGCGGCGGCCCTCGCCCGGGGGGAGAGGGAGGCGGCGCGGGGCATCCTCGAGGACCTGGTGGAGAGCGGGCGGGGGGGGCCCCGGGCCGCCCTCCGCCTGGCCGACCTCCTCACGGACGCCTCCCCGGGGGATCCCCGGTTCCCGGAACTCCTCGAGCGAGCCCGGGCCCTGGCGAAGGGAACGGAGGTCCGCGGGCACGAACGCGACCCCTACTGGTCTCTCCGGACCTTCGTGGAGGGGAAGATCCTCTTCCTCTCCCGGCGATACCGGGAAGCGCTGGCCCGTCTGGCCGGGGTGACCAGCCGGGATCCGGGGTTCGTGAAGCCTCACGTCCTCCTGGCCCGGATCCACGAGGTGCTCGGGGAGTTCCACCTCGCCGCCAGCGAGGTGACCACCGTCCTCCGCCTGTCCGGTCCCACCGCCGATCTCCTGATCCAGCGGGCCCGGCTCCTGCTCCACGCGGGCGGGGCGGGTCCCGAGAAGGCGCTGGAGGACGTCCGGGAGGCGCTGGCGCTGGAATCCGATCGGGAGGACGGGCTGCTCCTCCTCGCGAGGTGCCTCTCGTCCCTGTCGCCGCCCCGGCGGAAGGAGGCCCGGGAGGCGCTGGAGCGGGCGGCGGCGTGCCCGGGCGCCACCGTCCGGCCCCTGATCGAGCGGGCCCGGCTGGAACTCCGGTCCGGACGGGGGGAGGAGGCGAAGCGGATCCTCCTGCGTGCCCGGGAGGCGGCCGGTTCCGAGGAGGATCGCCTCGAGGCGGTGGCCGAGCTCGCCCGGGTGCTGGACTCCCTCGCCGGGGAGACCGCGTCCCCGCCGGCCCGCCGGGTCTACCGGAGGGCGATCGAAGAGCAGCCCCAGGACATCCGGGTGAAGACCCGTTTCGCGGCCGCGCTCCTGGACGGAGAGGATCTCCCGGCGGCGAGACTGTGGGCGGAGAAGGTGCTGCAGGCCGCCCCGGAGCACCTGCCCGCGCTCTTCGTGCTCTTCGAGACGTGCTTCGCCGACGAGGCGCACGGGGGCATCGATCGATCCCGGGCGGAACGGGTCCTCGAGCGGGTGGAGGCGGTGGACGCGGGAGGGCCCCACGCGTGCTACATGCGGGGCAAGCTCGCCCTCCTCGACGGAAGGACGGACCGGGCCGTGGAGGAACTCCGCCGGGCCCTCGACCAGGCTCCCGGGGACCCGAGAGTCTCCTACTTCCTCGGCCGGGCCTTGTGGTCGGCGGGGGACCTGGCCGGGGCGCGGGCCGCGCTGGAACGCTGCCTCCGCTTCGCCCCGCACCTGCTGTCCGCGCGCCTTCTCCTGGCCGAGGTGGCGTTCCGGCAGGGGCGCGAGCTCCTCTCGAAGGGGCTGCCGCTCGAGGCGGCGGGTCGGTTCCAGATCTCCCTCCGGAACGACCCCGATCACATCGCGGCCCGGGAACTGCTGGGGCGGGCGTACTTCTCCGCGGGGAGCCGGGGGCTCCCCGTGGATCTCTCCGATGCGCAGGAGGAGTGCGAGAAGCTGATCCGCAGGATCGAGGAGAAGAAGGCCCCCTCGTTGACGGGGGAGAGGCGGGCGGCCACCCTGGGCCGCGCGTACCTGCTCCTGGGCGGCATCTGCTACATCCGCCGGGACTGGAAGGGAGTGATCCGGGCCTGCGACGGATACCTCTCCGTGCATCCCGGGGACGAGGGCGCCCTGGTGCGCAAGGGGCTGGCCCTGCTCGAGGCGGGGCGGGGGCGGGAGGCGGCGGCCGTGCTGGAAAGCGCCTTCTCGCGGGATCCGGAGAACTGGCTCCTGGTCTCGACCCTGGCCGAGGCCCACGTGCGCGCGGGCCGGCCGGCGGACGCCGTGAAGCTCCTGAACGCCTGGATCCGGGAGCATCCCGACCGGGCGGAGGCGATCGCCTACCTGGGGTGGCTCCTCGGGGAGGAGGGGAGGGGGGAGGAGGCGGCGGAGGCGCTGCGCCGGGCCCTGCGTCTCGATCCGGACCGCCTCGAGGCCGCGGTGGGGCTCTCCGACCTGCTCATCGCCGGGGGAGCCCCCGGGAGCGCGGAGGAGGAGATGCGGGCCCTGCTCGCCCGGACCCGCCGAAAGGCGGAGGTCACGTTCCTCGTCGGCCGGGCGATTCTCGCCCGGGACTTCGGGAGCGAGGAGGGGATCGGGCTTCTCCGGAAGGCGATCCGCCTCGGCCTTGGGGACCGGCGCCTGCGGACGTGGTGCTTCGTGATCGCGTTGCGGGCCCTGGTGCACGCCGGGCGCGACGAGGAGGCGGAGGAGGTGGTGGAGGAGCTGGTGGCCGCGGCGCGGGAAGACCCGGAACCGCGGGCGGGCACCCGGCTCCGCCGGCTCGCGGGCGAGGCGTTC
This sequence comes from Planctomycetota bacterium, assembly GCA_029932425.1. Classification (GTDB taxonomy): domain Bacteria; phylum Planctomycetota; class JAJSAM01; order JAJSAM01; family JAJSAM01; genus JAOZQC01. The sequence goes on from JAOZQC010000370.1 coordinate 3,672, forward strand.
CTCCTCGCGGGCGTCGTCCGGCACCGCCGCGGCCGCGCGGAGGACGCCGAGCGCATGTACCGGAGGGCGCTCCATCTCCGCCCCGGCTTCCCCGAGGCGCGGAACAACCTCGCCGAGCTCCTGGCGGCGGTGAAGCCCGCCGACGATCTCCGCGAGGCCCTGGACCTGGCCCGCCTCGCGGTGAAGGCCGAGCCGGACAAGGCGGAGTACCGGGACACCCTCGGCTTCGTGCTGCTGCGGGCGGGGAAGGCGGGGGAGGCGGTGGCGGAGCTCACCCGGGCGGAGCAGCTCTTCCGCGAGGCCCGGACGGAGGCGGGGGATTCCGAGGAACGTTCCCGCCTGGGAGCGAGGCTCGCGGCCACCCTCGTCCA
>JAOZQC010000371.1 GCA_029932425.1 Planctomycetota bacterium
CTCGCCGGGGTAGGTGAGCTGCTCCTCCACCGCCTTGGCGATCTCGCGGCAGATCCTCAGCGCGGTGCGATCGTTCACCTGCCGGGGGTTCACGATGACGCGCACCTCGCGGCCGGCCTGGATGGCATAGGCGTTCTTCACCCCCTCGAAGGAGGCGGCCACCTCCTCCAGCTTCTCCATCCGCTTGATGTAGCGCTCCAGGGTCTCCCGCCGGGCGCCGGGCCGGGCCGCGGAGATGGCGTCCACCACCTGGGTGATCACGGCGTACACCGACTCCGGCTTCACGTCCTCGTGGTGGGAGGCGATGGCGTTCACCACCTCCGGCGGCTCGTGGAGCCGGGTGGCGAGGTCCACCGCCACCTCCACGTGCCCCCCCTCCACCTCGTGGTTCACGGCCTTGCCGATGTCGTGGAGCAGGGCGCAGCGCTTGGCGAGCTTCACGTCCAGGCCGAGTTCCCCGGCGATCATCCCCGCCAGGTGGGCGCACTCCGTCACGTGCTTCAGGACGTTCTGGCCGTACGAGGTGCGGAACTTCAGGCGCCCCAGCAGGTTCACGATCTTCGGGTGGAGGCCGCTCAGGTCCACCTCCGCCACCGCCTCCTCCCCCGCCTGCCGGATGACCTCCTCCATCTCCTTGCGGGTCTCGGCCACCACGTCCTCGATCCGGGTGGGATGGATGCGCCCGTCGAGGATGAGCTTCTCCATGGCCCGCCGGGCCGTCTCCCGGCGCACCGCGTCGAAGGCGGACACCACCACCACCCCGGGGGTGTCGTCCACGATCACGTCGACCCCCGTGAGCTTCTCGAAGGCCCGGATGTTCCGGCCCTCGCGGCCGATGATCCGCCCCTTCATGTCGTCGGAGGGCAGGGGGACCACGGAGACCGTGCTCTCCGCGGAGTGGTCCACGGCCACCCGCTGGATGGCGGTGACCACGATGTCGCGGGCCTTCGCCTCCGCCTCGTCGCGGGCCCGGTCGAGCTGGCGGGCGAGGTACCCCATGGCCTCCGCGTCGGCCTCCTCCCGCGCCCGGGAGAGGACGATCTCCCGCGCTCCCTCCCGCGAGAGCCCGGAGACCTCGGTGAGCTTCTTCTCCACCTCTTCGGCGCGGCGCTGCAGGTCCTCCTCCGCCCTCGCCTGGGCCTCCTCCCGCTTCCGGAGGTCCGCCGTCGATCGCTCCAGCTCCCTCTCGCGGCGATCGAGCTGCTCCCCCTTCCTCTCGAGGCCCTCCTCCCGGCGGTCGAGACGCTTCTCCGTCTTGCGAAGCTCCCGGCGCTTCTCCCGGAACTCCGCCTCCGCCCTCTCCCTGAGCTTCAGAGCCTCGTCCTTGGCGGAGAGCTCCGCCGCCTTCCGGAGGTTCTCGGCCTCCTTCTCGGCCCCGCGGATCATCTCCCGGGCCCGGGCGCGCGCGCTCTCCAGGGATCGCCGGTCGGTGAGCCACCGGAAGAGGAGCGCGCCCGCGGCCCCGAGGAGGCCCCCGAGGATCAGGCAGATCACGACTTCGAGTGTTTCCAAGGAACCAGTCCCCCGCCTTCATGGAAAGGAACGGGCTTCACCGCGACGGGGAGGAGGAGCACGTGCCGCCGCGAACGGCGGACCGGAGGATCCGGACGAGACCCACTCCGGCCCGGAAGAGCGCTCGTACCGCGGTGCGATCACCGCCCGGCCGCGCCGATGATGTCCCCCGCTCCGGCCCTTCCGGGACCTGGTTCATGACCGGCCTTCCCCGGGGAGGGAAGCCGGCCCCTCTTTCGCCTCGTCACGTCGCGTTCCGGTGCCGCCTCCCCGGACTCCGCCCCGGGGACCGGCGGTATATGACCTCCGACCCGCCCTGCGGGTCGGCATACGCATCGCGCGGGCCCCTCATCGGCTCCCGCACGGCGAACATCCTACGTCCATCGCCGAGAGGGAGTCAAGGGTCCGGGAAAGAGCGATCCGGAAACCGAAGCGCCGGATGGAAGAGGTCACTCGCATCCGCCGCCCAGGGCCTCGTAGAGCCTGACCCGGCTGAGGAGCCGGGCCAGGCGGAGGGAGACGAGCCCCTCCCGCGCCGCGAGAAGCGACCTCTCGGCATAGAGCACCGGCAGGTAGCTGTCCACGCCCCGCGTGAAGCGGGAGAGAGAAAGCGTGTGAGCCCCGGCCAACGCGTCGACGAGAGACTCCTGCGCGGCGACCCGCCGGCCCGCCGTACCGTGCACGGCGAGGGCGTCGGCCACTTCCCGGAAGGCGTTCTGGATCGCCTTCTCGTACCGGGCCAGGACCACCTTCCTCTGGGCCCGGCTGGCATCGAGAGCGGCCCACGTGCGGGCGTCGAAGATCGGCATCACGAATCGCGGCGCATAGCTCCAGGTGCCCGTCCCGGAACCGAACAGGCCGGAGAGCTGGTCGCTGGCGGTCCCCGTCAAGGCCGTCAGCGAGACCCGGGGGAAGAAAGCGGCCCGCGCGGCGCCGATGTCCGCGTGGGCCGCCTTGAGGAGCGCCTCCGCCTGGAGCACGTCCGGCCGGCGAAGCAGCACCTCGGAGGGAAGACCGGGAGAGACCTCGCGGGGCGGCGCCACCTCGGCCAGCTTCGCGGGGAGCAGCTCCTCGGGCACGGGCGTCCCCGCCAGGAGGTCCAGGGCGTTCCGGTCCCGGGCCGTCCGGGAGAGGAGCCGGGCGACGTCGCCCCGCGCGACCTCCACCGGGACCCGGGCCTGCTGCAGGTCGAGATCGGTGGCGACGCCGGCCTCGACCTGCCGCTTCACGAGCTCGTAGGCGGCTTTCGAAGTTCGCAGGGTGTCCCGGGCCAGGGCCAGATTCTCGCGATCGGCGGCCAGGGTCAGGTAGGTGCTCGCCACCGCCGACACGAGCAGGACCTGCGCGCTGCGGCGGGCCTGTTCCGTGGCCAGGTACTCCTCGAGCGCCCGGCCCTCGAGACTCCGGATGCGTCCGAAGAAGTCGATCTCCCAGGACAGGAGGCCGAGATCGACGGCGTAGCGCTCCGTGGTCCTGGGCTCGAGGGGGCGCGTCAGGTCCGCGGAGGAGTGCTGCTTCGTCCCGTCGCCGGTGACGGCGAGCGATGGGAAGAGCCCGGCCCGCCGGATGCCGTAGAGGGCCCGGGCGAGCTCGACGTTCAGGGCGGCCAGCCGGAGATCGCGGTTTTGCCCGAGGGCGGTTTCGATGACCTCCCGCAGCTTTTCGTCGGGAAGGAACTCGCGCCAGCGCACGTCCGGCGCCGCCGGCGCGCTCCCGGCCCCGGGGTCCGGGTCGTAGGCGGCGCCCGCGGGCCAGCGGTCGGGGATCGGGGCGGCCGGACGCCGGTAGTCCGGGGTGAGGGTGCAACCGCCGGGGGAAAGGAGGACGCCCAGGACCAGGCACACGACCACGGCGCGGGGCGCCCTGCGGTGGGATCCCGGCGGCGAAAACGGGACGGTGGGGCCGGCGTTCATCTCAACTCACCTCCGAGGCGACCGGCGACCGCCGCCTGCCGAAGAGACGGGTGATCGTGACGAAGAACAACGGGATGAAGACCAGGTCGATGAAGGTGGCCGAGAGCATCCCGCCGGTGACCGCGGTCCCGATGGCGTTCATGGCGCCGGCGCCGGCGCCCGTGGCGAGAGCCAGCGGCAACGTGCCGAAGAAGAACGCCAGCGACGTCATGATGACCGGACGGAACCGGATCCGGACCCCCGCCAGGGTCGCCTCCACGAGCCCCATGCCCTGCCGGAGCTGCTCCTTGATGAACTGGATGATCAGGATGGCGTTCTTGGTGGAGAGCCCGAGGGTGGTGAGGAAACCGATCTGGAAGTACACGTCGTTGTGGAGCCCCCTGAGCCAGGTCGCCACCAGGGCGCCGAACACCCCCAGCGGCAGCATGAGGAGGTTCACGATGGGGATGGTCCAGCTCTCGTACAGCGCGGCCACGCAGAGGAAGATCAGGAGGATGGAGAACGCGTACAGGATCGGTGCCTGCACCGTGGCCATCCGCTCCTGGTAGGAAAGCCCGGTCCAGTCGTACCCGATGCCCGGGGGCAGCCCGGCCGCGATCTCCTCCAGGGCCCGCAT
>JAOZQC010000372.1 GCA_029932425.1 Planctomycetota bacterium
GGGGGGGGGCGCGCGGGAGGCGTGCTGGAGTACGCCGCGGGCATGGCGGCGGCCACCGCGGCGGGGCCCCTCTTCGTGGCCCGCCGGGTGGCCGGGGGCGACCACCCCGGGGCCCTCTCGGACCGGCAGCTCCGCATCGTCACCTCGCTCTCCGGGCTGGTCCTTCTGCTGGCGGCGATGGGCATCGGGGTGCGCCTGGTCCGGGTCCTCGGCCTGCCCGGGGAACTCCGGGCGGCGGTGCGGGCGGTCTTCGGTTGAGGGCGGCGAGGGACGTGCGCCCGGGGCTCCGGGAGGTCCGCCCGGGAAGGGGGTGGTGCGGCCGGCGCTCCCCTCGTACCCTATGGGCGCGGGCGGCGTGGACGGAGGACGACGGATGACGATGCTGGCGGAGGTTCCGTTCCTCGCGGAGACGAACTGGGTGGACCTGGTGGCCCTGGGCGTGGTGCTCGTGTTCTTCGTGTGGGGCGCCGTCCGGGGCTTCCTTTTGCAGCTCGCGGGGCTGGCGGTGCTGGTGGGGAGCATCCTGCTCGCGAGCGTGATCTCCGTGCCCCTGGGCCGGTGGATCCACGGGCGGTGGCCGAGTCTCGAGATGATCTCGGCGAAGTGGATCTGCTTCGTCCTGTTCTTCCTCTGCTTCCTCTTCCTGGGCATGGCCATCGCGCGGCGCATCCGGGGGGCGCTGGAGAAGGCGAAGGTGCTGGCCTACGATCGGCTGCTCGGCGGCCTCCTCGGGGGGGTGAAGGGGCTCCTCGTGGTCATCGTGGTGGTGTACGGGCTCCGGGCCCTGCTCCTGGAGCGCGGCGCTCCGCCGAAGGGCCTCTCCGCCGATCTCGAGAGGTCGCGGACGATGCAGGTGGCTCGCTGGAGCAAGGAGAAGGTCCTGGTGTTCCTCCCCAGGGGGGCGCGGAGCTGGGTGCGGCAGCACACCGATCCCGTGGACCGCCGGCCGCCGGGATAGCGCGCGTTCCCCGGCCGGCGTCCCCCGGCCCGGGTGAAAACCGTGGGGGCCGGGAGGAGACGAGGGCTATCATCGGGGCGCGGGAGGTGGCCCTTGGCCGCGAGAGTCCTGGTGGTGGACGACGAGAGGTACGTGCGGCGGCTCATCCGGGACAGTCTCACCCGCGAGGGGTACGAGGTGGAGACGGCCGAGAGCGGGACGGAAGCGCTCCGGATGCTCCGGGAGAACCCCTGCGACGTCGTGATCGCCGACGTGGTCATGCCCGGGATGGACGGTCTCGATCTCCTGAAGCGGCTGAAGCGGGACCATCCGGAGGTCGGGGTGGTGATCCTCACCGGGAAGCCGCTCCGGCACGACCTCTCGGAGTTCCTCCTGGCCGGAGCGGACGAGTTCCTCACCAAGCCGTTCCAGATCCCCGTCCTGCGGGAGGCCGTGGAGCGCGTGCTGGCGGAACACGGGGGCTGATCCGGTCTCTCCCGGCGGAGGACCGGTCCCGGGGGGCGGATTCGCTCGGACCCTGTTGCAGGATCGCACGGATCCCGCCGCCCCCCCTTTCCCCGGCCGCCAGTTCGAGCCGGAACCTGTTGTGCGCCCGGTGCTTAGAGCGATTCCCGGAGGAGTTCGTCTTGGCATGAGGGTTGCCGAAGGTGCATCGATGGCGGACCAGGTCCGTAGAGCGTCGGTGCCGAGTCCCGGGACGAGGGGATTCTCGTCTTGCATGGGGTGGGCTCGCCGTCCTAGAATGCAGGCCCCTGTGTGGCATTCTCCTGGAGGGAGACGATGTTTCAACTGAGCCGGTGGTCCTTCGGTCTCGCCCTGGCGGCGGCGTTGCTCGTCAGCGCCGGCTGCGGCGGGGGAAGCGCGGGCGGCAAGAACACGAGCGAGGGGGCGCCCGTCCCCCTGATCGTCCAGTCCATCACCCCCACGAACGGGCAGGAGGTCATGAACGACCTCTCCGACGTGGGCGGGGTGGTGACCCTGAAGTTCTCCGAGCGGCTCATGAAGAGCTCGGTGCTCGACCCCAACAACGCCTTCAACGGGCTCTCCTCGGACGTGAACTTCCTCGATTCCGCCTTCGCCCGGGTCCGGGCCACGCCCAGCATCGGCGGGGATCGGAACAACATCCTGACGATCACTCCCGCGGGAGGGGTCCTGCCGAACGGGCAGTACACCGTCACCGTGACCCGGGACGTGAAGAACTACGCCGGGGACCGGCTGAACCGGGGGAAGTTCGACTTCCGGGCGTCGTTCACGGTGGGGCCGGACATCTACTCGCCGGTGATCCGGAACACCTTCCCCGCGCCCAACCAGAAGGATGTCCCGAAGAACAGCAAGATCATCATCACCTTCAACGAGTCCCTGAACCCCGCCACCGTCACGGCGGGCACGGTCTCGGTGGTGAACGGCGGTACGAACCCGCCGGTGCCGATCAACGGGACGCTCACCACCACCCGGGACGACTTCGAGATCGTCTTCACCCCGGACGCGGCCACGGGGTTCCCCCCGAACACCACCATCGTGGTCACCCTCACGGGCGGGGCCTCCGGCATCACGGACGTGGTGGGCAACCCGTTCGAGGGCGACCCCACCACCCCCGGGACCTACCAGTTCCAGTTCGAGACGGTGAAGGAGCCGCCTCCGCCGAACAACCCCTCGATCGTGAACAACAACCCCTTCGAGGCCATGGTGATGTTCGGCACCCAGGACTCCATCGGCACGCTGCAGGAGGCGCCCTACCTGGCGAACACCAACGACCTGACGCTCTGGGGGAGCGGCAACCCGGTCCCCAACTCCCTGAAGAAGATCGGCCGGCCGGGCGAGATCCTCTTCGATCCCCGGCTCCGGGTCATTCCTCTTCCCGACGGCACCCAGAAGATCGTGGGCTGGATCTACGTCATCGACCGCGACGGGCGCTCCGTGGTGGTGGTGAACTCGGAGCACTCGGAGATCGTGTGGCGGTGGCGGGACCTGCCGGACCCGCGGGGCCTGGCGGTGACCCCGGGCGGATCCACCCTTTTCGTGACGAACTACGCGAACTCCTCCGTGAGCATGCTGAACATCGGGGTGCTCTCCGTGGGCTACCCCCTCCCCACCCAGGCGGTGAAGGACATCACGAAGATCCAGAACCGGTCGGATCTCCAGGTGGGCCGCGGGCCCATGGGAGCGGCCCACGCCCCGGACGCCCTGCTCCTCTTCGTGGGCAACGAGCTGGACAACACCTGCTCGGTGATCAACACGGGCACCTTCACCGTGAACACCACGTTCTCCGTGGGCACGGCGCCCCAGGACGCGGCGGCCACCTTCTTCTACCCGGGGATCGGGCGGTTCGCCTTCATCACCTGCCTCGGCGGGGGGATCGACGACGCGGGCTCGGTGGCGCTGTGGTGGAACGTCCCGAACTCCCTGCAGGCCAACATCACCGGCTTCAAGAACCCCAAGGAGTGCATCTTCGACCTGGGGATCTCCTGCTGGGTGGCGAACTCCGGGGGGAACGAGGCGTCACGCCTCGACCTCGCGATCGCCGGCGGGGGCTTCGCCGCCACCATCCTCCCGAACATCGGGGCCAAGGTGAGCGTGGGCCAAAACCCCTCGGGGATTACCATTGAGGCCTTCTTCCCCATCATCGTGGGGGCCCCCACGCAGACGGTCATCACCGCGGTTCGCGGCTCGGGGCAGCTCACCTTCATCAACCCCCTGCAGCCCGCCCGGCCGACCTACAGCCTGAAGATCCCGGGGGTCCAGACGGTGGCCACCTACATGGACCAGTAGGCGAGAGCCCGGAGGGAACCGAGAGCGCCCCGCGTCCCCACGCGGGGCGCTCTTTCTGTCACCCCGCGGCGTCCAGGACCTCGCGGACCAGGGCGTCGGCGGAGACCCCCTCGGCCTCCCCCTCGAAGTTCAGGAGGAGGCGGTGGCGGAGGGCGGGCCGGGCGAAGCGCCGGACGTCGTCCAGGGAGACGTTCAGGCGCCGGTCGAGGAGCGCCTGCACCCGCCCCGCGAGGGCCAGGGCCTGGGCCCCCCGGGGGCTCGCGCCGTAGCGCACGAGCCGGTTCACCGCGGGCACGGCGAACTCG
>JAOZQC010000373.1:0-1244 GCA_029932425.1 Planctomycetota bacterium
TCTCCGGGAGCTGGCTCGAGGCCGGCGTGAAGGCCCACGCCGAGAGGTGGCGCGTCCCTCCGATCTCCGCCCAGGGGGTCCGGGGCCCGAGCCTTCCCGGCGGCCGGGGCCTCCTCGAAAAGCGCTCGCCCCGGACGAGCGTCACCGCCGTGAAGCGCGCCGAGGAGCGGGAGACCCTCGTGGTGCGCGTGGTGAACCTGGCGGGGGAGCCGACGGAGGAGAGGCTCGTCTTCGGGCTCCCCGTGGAGAGAGCGTGGCGGACGGACCTCCTGGAGCGCCGGGAGTCGGAGATCCCGGTGGAGGCGGATCGGGAGATCCCCGTCCCCCTCGCCCCCTTCGAGATCGCCACCGTGGAGGTGGAGTTCGCGCCGGGGGACCGCCCGGCGGGATGACGGTTCATCGCGGCCGGCGCGGGACGCGTGCCCGGAGGACGATCTCCGCCCCCTCCACCGCCCGGGAGCGGCCCCCGGCCCCCGGCTGGGCTCCCCCCCGCCGCGGAAGATCCGGGCCGGTCGTACCGCGCCCTCCGCTTCCGGAGACTCACGGAGAAGACGACCCCGGATCGGGTCCTCGGGTTCCCGGGAGGCGGACCGGATGGGGCGATCCGCCCCCCGCGCCCCGGCCCAGGCTCCGCATGACCTCGGGCTCCGGGATCGCGTAGGGCCGGAACTTCTCGAACGTGCCCCGGCTCTCCACGGCCAAAAGGGCGGTGTTGAGCCCCAGGCGGTTGGCGGCGGAGGACTCGATGAGCTCGGAGGAATCCCCGGCGCTCATCTGGAAGAGGACCCGCATGTCGAACTCCCTCGCCAGGCGGCGGCTCAGGGTGCGCTGGAGGTTGGCCACCGTGTCGCACCAGGCGATGGTGTGGACTCCCTGGGGGGGGCCGTCGACGAGGATCGCCGCGAACCGCTCCGCGGGGGATTCCTCCGGCGCGCCGTCGAAGGAAGGCACGGCGAAGTCATCCTCCCTCCGGAGCATCCGCAGGCGCTGGAGACCCAGCGCGAAGACGAAGACCGGCGTCCGCGGGAGGCGGTCGTCGCCCTCCCGCGCCTTCACCAGGGCCGCGAGCTCCGCCACCGCCGCGGGCACGGCCCGGAGGTCGTGCCGCTCGAGGGGATGCGGCACGGCGTCCGCCAGGTCCCGGAGGTGCTTGACGAACTCCGGCTCGTGCCCGCCCCCGTCGAGGATCACGAACCGCACGCCGCCCGGCCGGTGGCCTGCGGAGAGGCCGAGCACCATCGAGC
>JAOZQC010000373.1:1254-4031 GCA_029932425.1 Planctomycetota bacterium
GGCGAAGGCGGCCTCCCGGCCCTGGCCCACGACGAGCAGGTTCGCGCCGCTGACCGGCGCGAAGCGCACCTCCGTGGGGCCCTTGATGGCGTTCGGCTCCCCGAGCCAGGCCCGGCTCTCCGCGCCCGGTTCGGGAGGTCCCTCGGCGAGGAGCGCCTGGAGCTCCGGGTTCCCGCGGAGGTCGGCGGGCCGGTTCCCCTCGAACACCACCGTTCCGGGCCGGCGGAGACCGGGCGTCGCTTCCGCCCGCTCCCGGAGGCGCCGCAGGAGCCGCTGCTGCTCCGCCTCCGGCAGCCAGACCACCTGGAACGGGTTGTTCCCCTCGAGGAGACCCGAGCGATCGTTGTAGATGGCCTCTCCCGGGCGCGAGAGGAGACGCGCCACCCCGTTGTCCTCGCTGAGGATGAGGTAGGAGTCGGACTCGTTGCACTGGAGGGCGATGCGGACGCCCATCTGGCCCAGGGTTCCCCGGGCCAGCGCGTAGATTCCGGAGAGCGTCTGGGACCCGAGCACCACGTGGATCCCGAACGCCCGGCCCTGCCGCACGAAGCGATCGAGGAGCATGGCCGCGTCGTGCGCGATGGCGTCGTCGTCCGTGAAGAACTCCTGGAACTCGTCGATCATGAGGAGGGTGCGGGGCACGGTCTCCGGGGCGCCGCTCCGGCGGTAGGCCGCGAGGTCCTGGACCTCGCATCTCCGGAAGAGATCCCCCCGGCGCGCCAGCTCGGCGTCGACGGCCCGGAGCACGCTCAGGCCGAACTCCCGGTCGCTCTCGATGGCCACCACCCGGGCATGGGGGAGCCGGTGGACGGCGTACGGCTTGAACTCCACCCCCTTCTTGAAGTCGATGAGGTAGAACTCGATCTCGTCGGGGCCGAACCATAGCGACAGGTTCGTGATCATCACGTGGAACAGCGTGGACTTGCCCGAGCCGGTGCGGCCCGCGATGAGGGCGTGCTGCGCCGTGCCGCGGCCGAGGTCGAGGACCTGGAGGCGCTCGGCGCCCGTGCGGCCGATGGGCACCCGGATCCCGTTCTCGGTGGACCCCGACCACACGGCGTCGTCCGGCGGGGCGGCGGCGGAGAAGGGCAGCTCCACGTGCGCGGCGGCCACGCTCAGCCGGCCGATCCGGTCCAGCATCTCCCGGGCGGAGTCCGGGGCCGGGGGCCTCTCCGGGAGGAACTCCCCCGGCACCGGGGGCTCCGCGGCGAGGCGGCAACCCTCCGAGTCGAACTCCAGGGTGGGGCCGTTTCTGCGGAGGAGATCCGGATCCACGGCCGGCGGCGGGTCCGTCCGGACGTCGTGCGCGATGAGCGTGTAGACGCCGCAGCGCGGGCCGCTGCTCAGGATGCTGGCCAGGCGCGCGGCGGCCACGTCGCTGAAGCCCGCCGGGAAGTCGCCGATGACCAGGAACCGGTAGGGCTCCTGGAGCTCCCCGGCCTCCTCGTTGTACTCGGCGATGGTGTCGTACCGGTTGCGCAGGTACTTCTGGATGACCTTCTCGATGTGCTCGGTGAGGTCGGCGAGCCGTTGCTCGATGTGACGGGTCTCCGTCCAGATGCGCCCGTCCACCAGCTCCTCGTCGTGATCCGCGAGGTGCATCAGGGAGGAGAAGCTCTGGCCCAGCCCCACGGGATCGAGGATCGTCAGGCGGACCTTGCCGGCGGGAAAGGACGCCAGGATGCGGAAGACCGCGTTCGAGAGGATCTCCACCGCCCGGTCGCGGTCGCGGGGAGGGTGCCGGACGAGCAGCGAACCCTGTTCCGGGAAGGCGATCGCCACGGGCAGCTCGACCTCGGGGGGGAGGGGCGCCTTCTCCTCCCCGGGGTCCAGGAGCCCGGCCAGGGAGATCCGGAGACGGCCGAAGGGCACGAAACGCGGGAACTCCCGGGGCAGCTCGATCCCCCGCCGGGCCAGCTCCTCCCACGGCACGCTCCGGGGCGCCGCCGCCCGCCCGATCGCGGTCCGGTAGCGATGGAACCCGGCCAGCGCCCTCCGGCGCCGCTCCCGGAGGCACCGGGCGGCGTCCGCGTGCTCCCGGGCCCGCCGCTCGATCCGTTCCCGGTGGGCGGCCCGCGCGCGCGCCGCCCCGGCCTCGTGCCTCCTCTGACGCTCCTCCCGCTCCCGGTCCTCGCGGATCTCGAGCTCGCGGAGCCAGGCCTCGTGTCGCCCGGCCAGGCGGGCCTCGGCTCTCCGGGTCCGGACCGCGAGATCCTCGAGGCGGCCCCGGATCGCCTTCCGGCGCTCCCGGCTGGCGGCCCGGACCTCCTCCTCCGCCTCTTCCACCCTCTTTGCGTACGCCTCCGCGCTCCGGCCGAACCGGGCCTCGAAGTCCCTCTGGGCGGCCCGGGCGTGGCGTTCGAACCGGCGCCACGCCGCGTCTTCCTGCTCCACGAGCGAGTCCACGAGCCGCCGGAGCCGGCGGCGGGAGAGCGCGGAGCCCAGGAGCATGGCGAGGCTCAGGATCACGAGTCCTCCCCAGGCGGGGGCCATCCGCGCGGGCTCCACGCCGAGCGAGAGGCCGATCGCCGTTCCCCCGGCTCCGGCCAGCACCAGGAGGAGATGAAGGAGGACGAGGCGGCCGGTGCGGGCGAGCCCGGCCCGGAAGGTCCGTCCCGCGCGGGCCGCCCGGGCCAGCACGCGGTCGAAGGCGTCCTCGAGGCCCAAGAGGTTGATGAGACCACGGTCAAAACCGCTCACATGATCGAGCAGGTTGCCAAGATGGCTCAGCAGGATGTCGACACGCTGGCCGCCATCGTCGACAAGTGGGTCGACCA
>JAOZQC010000374.1 GCA_029932425.1 Planctomycetota bacterium
ATCGGCGAGGCGCCCCAGGGCGTCCACGCCCACGTAGAGAAGGCTCGGCTCGGCCAGGGTGAGCGCCGCGATGCGGGGCGCCGCTTCCGTGACCCGGAAGCGGACCATCGCCCGGATGAGGGCGTGGAAGAGAGAGGTGCGGCGGGGGTCCGCCGCGTCCCCCTCCAGGAGTTTCCGCAGGGCGGGGACCGCCTTCCCGTAACCGAACCGGGAGAGGGCCCGCACCGCCTCCCCCAGGAACCAGGGGTCGTCCTCCTCCTCGAGGGCCCGGGCGACGAGGGGGGCGGCCGCGGCGTGGCCCCGCGCGCCGAGGGCCCGCACGGCGGAGGTGCGCAACCGGGTGTCCTTCCCCTTCAGGGCGTCCAGGAGAATGGGGACCGCGGCCTCGGTCTTCAAGCGGCCGACGGCGTCCAGGATGACGTTGCGGTTCAGGATGCTCTCGTCGGCGAGATAGGGACGGACGCGGGGCAGGACCTTCTCTCCCCCCGCGCGAAGGATGGCGGAGAGGATCTGGTACCGGGCGTTCCGCACGGCCTGGCTGTCCCCGGCGGCCTCGAGCAGGCGGAAGAGGGGCTCCACGGCGGCGGGGTCCCCCAGACGTCCCACCGCGTCCACCACGGAGTAGAGGGTCCGGTTCAGGACGTCCTCGTTCCGCTCCTCGAGGAGGGCGAGGAGGCGCGGCAGGGCGCGGCGGTGCCCGAGCTGCCCGAGGAGCTGCGCCGCGGCGGCCCGGACGATGGGATCGGGGTCGGAGAGGAAGGGCAGGACCAGGGGCCCAGGTCCGGCGCGGGCGTCCCGCGCAGGGTCTCCAGCGCGGCGGTGCGGACGGTGGGGTCGGGGTCCCGGAGGGCCCGGCGGAGGGCGGCGTCCGCCCGCGCGGACGGGTAGCTCCGGAGGGCGCGGAGGGCCGCGGCCCGCACCGCGGGATCCGGATCCCCCGCCAGGGAGAGGATGCGTCCGGCCACGGAATCGTCCCGCCGGAGCCAGAACCACCGTACCGCGGCCGCCCTCACCACTCCCGAGGGGTCGGCGAGGAGCTTCCGGGCCGCGTCCCGGACGGCCTCGTCGTCGCCGGTGAGGAGCCGGGAGGAGAGGAGGAGCTCGAGGATCTGCGCGCGCCGGCGGGGCGGGGCGCCGGGGTCGGCGAGCAGGGCCAGGAGGCGCGGCCGCACCCGGTCCGCCCCGAAGCCCTCGAGGACGGGCCGGAGCAGGATGCGGTGCTGGAGGTTGGGGTGGTCGAGCCTCGCGAGGAGGCGGTCCAGGTCCCCCGGCTCCGCCAGGCGTGCGATCGCGGCGTAGGCGTTGCGCATCCGCCAGTAGTCGTAGTTCGGGTAGCGGGCGTCCGCCCGGTCCAGCACCCGGAAGAGGTGGGGGAGGATCCGGCGGCCCCGCCGGAGGATCCGCCGCATGGCCTCCGACTCGGGAAAGGCGTCGTCGCGGCGGTCCAGCGAGGCGATGAGCTCCTCGTCGAGCCGATGCTCCACCTCGTCCATCACGCGGCGGACGAGGCGGGCCACCTCGGGATCCTCGCTCTCGCGGTAGGGCGCGAGCAGGGGGAGCACGGGGGGCCCCAGGGCGAGGAGCTCGCGGTAGGCCTCCTCCCGCACCCGGAACTCGTCCGATCCGAGCCGGGCCACCAGGGCGGCCACCCGCCGGGCCGGGGGGGCCTCGCCCTCCGCGCGGGGGGAGGAGGGGAGGAGGACGAGGAGGAGAAGGAAGAGCACCGGGACCGGGGACCGCCTCCGCATGGCCCGATTGTACGGGGATCGACCCGGATCGGGCGAAGCTCGGCGGGGCCGGAACCCGCGCCGCCCCGCTTGGCTTTTCGGATGGGGAAGAGCGGGGGGACACGGGTATCCTGGTTCCGCATGACGACGATCGCCCCCGAACGCCTGGACCGGGAGAGCGGCGGGGAGATCCGCTCCCGGATCCTCGACCGCCTCCGGGCCGGGGATCGCGAGGTGGTGGTGGACCTCTCCGGGGTGCGTCACGTGGACTCCTTCGGGGCCGCGGCCCTCGTGGACGGCTGCCTGGCGGCGCGGAAGAGGGGCGCGCGGTTCCGCGTGGCGGGATCCCCCGAGCCGGTGCGCCGGTTCTTCGCCACGCTCCAGCTCGACCGGGTGATCGCCGCGGGGGCGGCGGCGCCGCCGCGGCCCGGGTGGCTGGAGCGCCTGGGCGACCTCGGCCTCCGCGTGTTCGACGATGGCGTGCGGCTGGCCCTCCTCCACCTGAGCGGCCTCTCCCTGACCTTCCTCGGGCCGTTCCGGAAGCGGGGTCCGCGGGCCGACCACTTCTTCCACCAGCTCGCGGCCGTGGGCACGGGCAGCGTGGGCATCGTGGTGCTCATCTCCTTCATCATGGGGCTCATCATGGCCCTCCAGGCGGCGTACCAGCTCCGCCAGTTCGGGGCGAACATCTTCGTGGCGGATCTGGTGGGAGTGGCCATGACGCGCGAGCTCGGTCCCCTCCTCACCGCGATCATCCTCGCCTCCCGGAGCGGCTCCTCCATGGCCGCGGAGCTGGGGACGATGGTGGTCACCGAGGAGGTGGACGCCCTCCGGGTGATGGCGATCGACCCCCGGCGCTTCCTCGTGGCGCCCCGGTTCGCGGCCCTGAGCCTGGCCCTGCCCTGCCTCGTGGTCCTCTCGGACGCGGCGGGGATCTTCGGGGGGATGGCGGTGGGCGTCTTCGGCCTGAACCTCGGGGTGGCGCACTACTGGCACGAGACGGTGCAGGCGCTCTACCTCTCGGACATCGCCACCGGGCTCGTGAAGGCCTTCGTGTTCGGCAACGTCATCGCGGTGGTGGCGTGCCACCGCGGCCTGAGCATCCGCGGCGGACCGGAGGCCGTGGGTCGGGCCACCACCTGGGCGCTGGTCACCTCCATCGTGGTGGTGATCTTCGCGGACCTCCTCTTCACCACCTTCTTCTATCTCGTGGACTGATCATGGCGGAGGCCTCGGGAATCCTCGGCGTCCGGAACCTGCAGGTGGGGTACGCGGACCACACCGTCATCCGGGACGTCTCCTTCGAGGTGAGGCCCCGCGAGATCTTCGTGATCATGGGGCCGTCCGGCTGCGGCAAGACCACTCTCCTCAAGGCGGTGGTGGGCCTGGTGCCGGTCCGGGGCGGGACCGTCACCTACCGGGGCCGGTCCCTGGCGTCCCCCGGCGCCCTCCACGACTTCCGCAAGCGGATCGGCATGGTGTTCCAGCAGGGTGCCCTCCTGAACTCCGTCTCCCTCGAGGAGAACGTGGCCCTGCCGCTCCGCGAGCACACCCGGCTCCCGGAGTGGATGATCCGCCAGGTGGTGCGGATCCGGCTGGCCCAGGTGGGCCTCCTCGACGCCGGGCACCTGAAACCCATGGAGCTGTCGGGAGGCATGCGGAAACGGGCGGGCATCGCCCGGGCCCTGGCCCTGGAGCCGGAGCTCCTCTTCTTCGACGAACCCACGGGAGGCCTCGATCCCGTGACCGCGGACGGGATCGACAACCTCATCCTCTCCCTGAGGGAGAGCATGCCCGTGACCATCGTGGCGGTCACGCACGAGCTGGCCAGCATCTTCAAGGTGGCGGACCGGGTGATGATGCTGCGTGACGGGGGGATCGCCGTCCTGGGCACCCCGGCGGAGGTGCGCGCGTCACGGGACGAGGAGGTGCTCCGCTTCATCGAGCGACGGGCGCAGCGGATCGAGGGCGCCGCGGACGAGTTCCTGTCCCGCGGGGAAGGAGGCGAGGCATGAGCAGCCGTTCGGACCGGGTGAGGGCGGGGATCTTCGTTCTCGTGTCCCTCACCCTTCTCGCGGGGATCCTGGTGGTGGTGGCGGGGCTCCGGCTCTTCCGGGACACCCGCGTCTACTATGCGAACTTCCACGAGTCCGTCACCGGCCTGGAGGAGTCCTCCACCGTCCGCTACAACGGCGTCCCCGTGGGCCGGGTGGCGCACATCGGCTTCGTGCCCGACCGGTTCCCGGTGGTGCGCGTCCGCCTGGAGATCCGCCGGGACATCCCGGTGATGGAGGGGACGGTGG
>JAOZQC010000375.1 GCA_029932425.1 Planctomycetota bacterium
CTCCGCGGCCCGGCCCACGGCCCGCCTCGGCGCCCAGTACCAGCTTCCCATCATCTACGCCGGAAACAGGGACGCCCAGCAGAACGTCCGCGACCTGCTCGGCGACAAGTGCGCCCTCACCATCCGGGAGAACATCCGGCCCGTCCTGGAGCGCGAGAACCTGAAGCCCGCGCGCGACGCGATCCACGAGCTCTTCATGGAGCACGTCATGGCGCACGCCCCGGGCTACAAGAAGCTCATGGCCTGGACCGAGGTTCCCATCATGCCCACCCCGGGGGCGGTGGGCCTGATCATGCAGACCATCGCCCACCTGGAGGACATCAGCGTGATCGGGGTGGACATCGGGGGCGCCACCACCGACGTCTTCTCCGTGTGGCGGAAAGAGGGGGAGGCGGGCGAGATGGAGGAGGTCTTCAACCGGACCGTCTCCGCGAACCTGGGCATGTCCTACTCGGTATCCAACGTCCTCACGGAAGCCACCCTGCCCAACGTGCTCCGCTGGGTGCCCTTCGACATCGAGGAACGGGATCTCCGGAACCGGATCCGGAACAAGATGATCCGGCCCACCACCATCCCGCAGTCCCTCCGGGAGCTCATGGTGGAGCAGGCGATCGCCCGGGAGGCTCTCCGGCTCGCCTTCGTGCAGCACCAGGAGCTGGCGGTGGGGCTCAAGGGGGTGCAGCAGGCGCGGACGATCGCGGACACCTTCGTCCAGTCGGCCACGGGCTCCTCCCTCGTGAACATGCTGGCCCTGGACATCCTGGTGGGCTCGGGAGGCGTCCTCTCCCACGCTCCCCGGCGGGCGCAGGCGGCGATGATGCTCATCGACGCCTTCCAGCCCGAGGGCGTGACCCGGATCGCGGTGGACTCGATCTTCATGATGCCGCAGCTCGGCGTGCTCTCCGCGGTGGACACGGAGGGCATCGAGGAGGCGGCGAAGCGGGCGGCGGTGGACGTCTTCAACAAGGACTGCCTGATCCGGCTCGGCACGTGCATCGCCCCGGTGGGCGAGGGGAAGCCGGGCAAGCCCCTCCTCGAGGTGGAGATCGACGTACCGGGCGGCTCCCCCGTCCACCAGAAATACACCCACGGGGACGTGGCGGTGATCCCGTTCCCGTACGGCCCCGAGAGGGCCGGCGCGATCCTGAAGCCGGTACGGGGCATGGACGTGGGCGCCGGCCCCGGCCACGCGGTGGAGACGGAGATCGAGGGCGGCACCCTGGGCATCATCATCGACGGCCGGGGCCGCCGGCCCCTGCCCATCCCCGAATCCCCCGCGGAGCGGGTCGCGTGGCTCAAGCGGTGGACGGAAGCCCTCGACGCCTACCCCCCCCTGGAGGAGGACTGATCCATGGCCCACGCATACACCCCCGGGCTCCGGGTCTCGGAGTTCACCCTCCTTTCCAAGGAGAGGCGGCTTCCCCTGCTGGGCGAGGTGATCGTCGAGGAGGGCGCCCGGGTCACGCACGACCAGGTGATCGCGCGCACGAACCTCCCGGGCGACGTGCAGTCCCTGAACATGTCGCACCGGCTCTCCATCGAACCTTCCGAGCTCCCCCGCTACATGTCGAAAAAGGAGGGGGACCCGATCACCAAGGGGGAGGTCATCGCGGAGGCCAAGTCCTTCTTCGGGCTCTTCAAGACCCGCTGCGAGGCCCCCATCACGGGGACGATCGAGACCATCTCCACGGTGACGGGCCAGATCCTGCTCCGGGAACCGCCCATACCCGTGGAGATCACCGCCTACGTGGACGGCTTCGTCCGGGAGGTCCACCCGGAGGAAGGGGCCACCATCGAGACGTGGGGCACCTTCATCCAGGGGATCTTCGGGGTGGGGGGAGAGACGAGCGGAGTCCTCCGGATGGCCACCTCGGACCCGGGCGCCGAGCTGCACGCCGGCGACATCCCCG
The DNA here is from genome assembly GCA_029932425.1 of Planctomycetota bacterium. Taxonomy (GTDB): domain Bacteria; phylum Planctomycetota; class JAJSAM01; order JAJSAM01; family JAJSAM01; genus JAOZQC01. Next base: position 1,911 of record JAOZQC010000375.1, read on the forward strand.
CGGACGCCGAGGGGCAGATTCTCGCGGGCGGGGCGCGGATCACCACGGAGGCGATCGACCGCGCGCGGGAGATCGGGGTCCGGGGGCTCATCTCGGGGGGCCTCGACGACCAGGACCTGAAGCGGCTCCTGGGTGTGGACCTGGGAGTGGCCATCACCGGCCACGAGCGGATCGGCATCACGCTGATCCTCACGGAGGGCTTCGGACGGATCCGGATGGCGGACCGGACCTTCGAGCTCCTGCAGGCCAACGAGGGGCTCCTCGCCTCCATCAACGGCGCCACCCAGATCCGCGCGGGGGTCATCCGGCCGGAGATCGTGATCCCCAAGCTCGACCAGCCGAAGCCGGAGGCGAGGGCCGCGGAGCAGGCTTCCCTCGGACTCCGGGAGGGCTCCCGGGTGCGCATCATCCGGGAACCGAACTTCGGAGAGCTGGGCCACGTCACCGCCCTGCCCCCCGAGCTCTGCGCCATGGAGTGCGAGACGAAGGTCCGGGTGCTCAAGGTGAAGCTGGACTCGGGCGAGGAGTACCTCCTCCCCCGGGCGAACGTGGAGATGATCGAGGGTTGACGGCTGGAGGGAATCCCGGCCGGGGAGGGCGATTCATGAAACGGTTCCTCTTGGTTCTTCTCCTGGTGTGTGCAGCGGCCGGAATGGCGTGGGCGCAGGGAAGCGGCTCCGGCGCCGACACCAGGGACTGGTTCCTCCAGGGTCGCTTCCCCACCTTCATGGTCCTCTGGATCTTCACCGGCATCCTCCTGGGCTGGATCTGGGCCGCGGGGCGGAAGCTCTCCGCCGCCTGGGTGATCGGGTTCTTCCTCTACACCGGGATCTACATGTTCTTCATCGCCAAGGATCCCGACACGACCCTGAGCCAGGTCTTCCTTCCCCTCCTGGGTCCCATCTTCGCCCTCGTGATTCCCCTGCTGAAGGGAGGGCAGAAGGTCTACGTCCGGCCCATTCCCGCCATCCAGGCGGTGGAGGAGGCGATCGGAAGGGCCACGGAGATGGGGAAGCCGATCCTCTTCGTGCCGGGGATCTCCACCATCGACGACGTGGCCACCCTGGCCGCCCTGAACATCCTCTCCCCGGTGGCGGAGAAGGCGGCGGTCTACGACAGCAAGCTCATCGTGCCGAACTACGACGCCATCGTGTTCACGGTGGCCCAGGAGGTGGTGAAGGAGGCCTGTCTCAAGGCGGGCCGCCCGGACGCCTACAGCGACGAGAACGTCTTCTACCTTTCCGCCCGGCAGTTCGCCTACGCGGCGGCGGTGAACGGGATCATGGTGCGGGAGAAGCCGGCCACGAACTTCTTCCTCGGCACCTTCTTCGCCGAGTCCCTCCTGCTCGCGGAGACGGGCAACATGACCGGTGCCATCCAGATCGCGGGCACTGACATGGTGACCCAGCTCCCCTTCTTCATCGTGGCCTGCGACTACACGCTGATCGGTGAAGAGCTCTACGCCGCGGGGGCGTACATGGGCGCCGACCCGAAGCTCACGGGCAGTCTGAAGGGGCAGGACTGGAGCAAAGCGGTGTGCATTCTCGTCCTCGTGGTCGTCCCTCTGACATTCATCATCTGGGGGGTCTTCAAACCTCCGGCGCGGTGGCCTTCCTGGCTTACCGAACTACCCAAGACTCTTTTCGAGGGAGGTGGTCAGTGAAACGCACCATTCCGCTCGCCATCGCCCTGGTGATGGGCCTCGTGATGATCACCACGTTCTACTTCCCCTGGATGGACGGACCTTACCGTCTCATCCTGCGCTGGATGCCCGTGATCTCGGGGTTCGCCCTGTTCCTCGCGATCATCTCCTTCCTCATGAATCACGTGCGGAAGGTGCAGCGGAAAGCGCCCGGCTTTGGATACAGCCTGGCCGCCATCGCCGCCTTCGTCGCCATCCTTTTGGCCGGCTACCTCCCCAAGATCTCGACGAGCGCTTTCGGTTGGCTGGGGAGCATCGACGCTCCCGCCGACCAAAGCACCTTCAACTGGCTCTTCTACAACATGCTGGTCCCCATGGAAGCGACGATGTTCGCCCTCCTCGCGTTCTACATCGCCTCCGCCGCCTTCCGGGCTTTCCGGGCCCGAAACCTGGAGGCTTCTTTGCT
>JAOZQC010000376.1 GCA_029932425.1 Planctomycetota bacterium
GGCGTGCTCCGACGAATGCTGCTCGCGTGGTCGCTTGCGGCGGTGCTCCCGTCCGTAGCGGTCGCGGGTCGTGAGGAGCGCAGGTGCGAGCCCCTGGGCATCGGCGGCGGAGGGATGTTCAGCCCCACCGGCTCGCCGCACGACCCGGAGCACCTGTTCGTTTCGTGCGACATGGGCGGTTCCCACGTCAGGCTCGGGGGAGGCAGAGGCTGGCGTACGCTCGAGAAGAGCGGTAGCCCGACCTGCCGTTTGGGTCCCCCTCTGTCCGGGCAAGCGTCGTGCCCACGGCCCACGGGCGCCAGGCGCCACAGGCCCCCTATCCCGGGACGAGGGTGAACGCCAGGAGAGCGGCTCCTCGACGGCGAGCTTCGCCGGGTGCTGCTCACCGACCTCCGAAGGAGTGGGTGTCCGAAACACGCTTCCCCGGCGACGAGAGGTGTGCCGGCATCAAGTGCGGGGCTCTGGCGGTCCTTCCCGCGCGAGGGCGGGGAACCCGCCAGTTGCCGCCAGAGGTGTACACGCGGCGCACATATCCGGTCGGGCAATTCCACGCCTGCGCGATCCGGTCGTTCAATGAGTCATGAGCGACCCTTTGCGGCAGGAGCCATCCATGAACATCATCGAGCCCCACATCCACATGTTCTCGCGGACCACGGACGACTACCAGGCCATGTACCGGGCCGGGATCCGGGTCTGCGTCGAGCCCGCCTTCTGGCTGGGCAGCGGCCGGCGCCACGCCGGCAGCTTCTTCGACTACTTCCGGCTCATCCTCGAGTTCGAGACCGAGCGTGCGCGGAAGTTCGGCATCGACCACTACGCGGCCGTCGCCATGAACCCCAAGGAGAGCGACAACGCCGATCTCGCCGCGGAGGTGATCGACGGGATGGACGAGTTCCTCTCGCACCCCCGCTGCGTCGCCGTGGGCGAGATCGGGATGAACCTGAACACCGAGAACGAGATCGCGTCGTTCCGGCGCCAGCTCCTCATGGCCGAGGAGCGGAAGATGCCCGTCGTGATCCACCTGCCCCACGTCCCGAAGAAGGAGGGGGCGCGAATCACCATCGACATCATCCAGGCGGAGGGGGTCGCCCAGGAGCGGATCCTCATCGATCACAACACCGAGGAGACGATGGCGATCGGCCGGGAGACGGAGTGCTTCCTCGGGCTGACCGTCTATCCCTACTCGAAGCTCACCCCCCAGCGCGCGAGCGCGATCGTCAAGGAGTACGGCTCCGAGCGCCTGATGGTCTCGGGCTCCGCGGACTGGGGCGTCTCCGACCCGCTCACCCTCGTGAAGGTCGCCGACCACCTCCGCGAGGACGGCCACGACGAGGCGGCGGTGAGCCGGCTCCTTCACAACAATCCGATGGAGTTCTACTCACACTCGCCGAACTTCGAACCCGACTTCGACATCGAGCCGCTTCCCATCGAGTCGTTCCAGCGGTAGGCGGCGTCCGCTTGCGCGCTTGGCTCCAACTCCTCCGGCCGCCGAACGCCTTCACGGTGCCCGGCGACGTCGTGGCCGGGTTCTTCCTCGCGGGCCTCGCCCGGGCGGGGCACAACGCCGCACGGCGGCTCGCGCCCCTCGTCCTCGCCTCGCTCTGCCTCTACCTCGGCGGCCTCGCGCTGAACGACTGGTTCGACCGGGACGCGGACCGTCGCGAGCGCCCGGACCGGCCGATCCCCTCCGGCGGCGTCTCTGCCCGGGCGGCCCTCGCCGCAGGGGCCGGACTCCTCGTCCTCGGCATCGGTCTCGCGGCCCTCGCGGGGACGGCCTCCGCCCTTCTCGCGGCGGGTATCGCGGGGCTCGTCCTCCTCTACGACGGACCGGCGAGGAGAGTCGCTCCCCTCGGCTTCCTCGTCATGGGGCTCTGCCGGGGCGCAAACCTCCTCCTCGGCGCAACCCCCCTCTTCCCGCGGATCCCCGTAAGCGCCGTCGCCGCCGCTGCGGTGGAGACCCTCTACGTCACCGCCGTGACGGCGGCGGCGAAGAGGGAGACGGAGGGGCCGCCGCGCCGCCTCGCCCGCCACGCGCCGCTCCTCGCGCTCGCCGCCGGGATGCCCGCCGTGCTGCTCCTCGAAGGTCCCCACTGGCTCGCCCTGGTCGCGGCGGCGGTGTCGCTCGTCCCCGTTTCGCTCGTCGTCGCCTCGTTCTCCGCGGACACGCCCGCGGCCGCCGTCCCCCCGAGCATCGGCCGCCTGCTGCGGGCGCTCGTGCCGTTGCAGGCCACCTTCGTCCTCGTCGCGGAGCCGGACGCAGTCCTCCCGGCCCTCGCAGTGTACGCGCTCTGGGCGCTCGGGCCACTCGCTTCGAAACGGTTCTACGGGAGCTGAGATGAAGCTGCTGGTCGTCCAAGTCGCCGCACTCGGACACGCCTTCCTCACCGGGCGGAACGGAGGCGACGATCTCGCCGGCCTGCGGTTCCGGCCGATCGATCCCCCGTTCCCCGCCGTGACCTGCACCGCGCAGGCCACCTTCCGCACCGCCGCGCCGCCCGCCCGGCACGGCGTGGTGGCGAACGGCTTTTTCCAGCGGGAGCTCGGACGGCCCTTCTTCTGGGAGCAGTCTTCCCGCCTCTACTCCGGCCGCCGTGTGTGGGAGGCGCTCCGCGCCCGGGGCGGCACCGTCGGGCAGATCTTCTGGCAACAGAGCCTCGGGCGCGACTCGGACGTGCTCCTCTCCCCGGCACCGATCCACAAGCACCACGGTGGGCTCGTCAAGGACTGCTACGCGCGCCCGTCAGGGCTCTACCAGGACCTGGTCGCCCGGGTCGGCCGGAGGTTCAGCCTCCTCTCGTACTGGGGGCCGTTCGCGTCCGCGAGGTCCACCCGCTGGATCGTCGATGCGACGCGGGAGGTCCTGCGCTCGCCCGCGCCGGACCTCCTCCTCACCTACCTCCCGCACCTCGACTACGAGCTGCAGAAGTCCGGGCCGGGGTCGGAAAAGTCCGCCCGGTCCTTCCGGACGCTCGCGTCCGAGCTCGTCCGCCTCGTCGGCGCGGCGCGCGAGTCCGGCTACCGGATCGTCGTCTTCGGCGACTACGCGATCACGGAGGTGAGCGAGCCGGTCTTCCCGAACCGGGCGCTGCGGACGGCGGGGCTCCTGGCGCTCCGGGACGTCGGGGGCATGCTCTACCCCGACTTCCCGGCGAGCCGGGCCTTCGCGACGGTGGACCACCAGGTCGCCCACGTCGTCGTCCCGGACGAGGCGGACCTTCCCGTCGTCCGGGAGGCCCTGGAGGGTCTCGCCGGCGTGGGGAGGGTCCACGGGAGGAAGGAGCAACGTGAGCTCGGGATCGACCACCCCCGCTCTGGCGAGCTCGTCCTCGCCGCCGAGGCCGGCCGGTGGTTCGCCTATCCCTGGTGGGAGGGGAAGAGGGAGGCCCCGGACTACGCCAGCCACGTCGATATCCACAATAAGCCCGGCTACGACCCCGCCGAGCTGTTCCTCGCGCTCTGGCCACCGATGCACGTCTCCACGGACGCCGCGAAGGTGAAGGGCTCGCACGGGCTCGTGGGCCCCGGCCTCGAGGGGACCTTCGCCACCGACCTCGACCTGCCCGGCGACCCGAGCACCCTCGAGGAACTCGCCGGCGCCGTGCGGGACCTCCTCGAAGGCGGCCGGGACTGACGCACACGCAGGAGATCAGCATCCCGTTCCGCTACGACGTCGTCTTTACCCGGGACGTCTTCGGGGAGGGGAACGACGCGCTCGCGCGCGTCCTTTCCGGCGAGCCCGCACGGGCTCTCTTCTACCTCGACGGGGGGCTCGTGGAGCACTGGCCGGACCTCCCGGCCGCGATCCGCACCTGGGCCGGGCGATACGCCGGCCGCGTCGATCTCGCCGCTCCCGTACAGGTCGTCCCGGGAGGCGAGCGGATCAAGAACGACCTCCGGGTCCTCGACCGCGTCGGGCGCCTCGCCGCGGAGGCCGGTCTCGACCGCCACGGCTACGTGGTGATCGTCGGCGGCGGGGCGGTGGTCCACGCCGTCGGCAT
>JAOZQC010000023.1:0-12771 GCA_029932425.1 Planctomycetota bacterium
TCCTGGACGCTCCACGTTCCGCCGACCCGGGATCCCCCGGGGCCTCCGCCGCCCGGGGGGGGAAGGAAGGGGAGCTTCCGCGCTACTCCCGCCCGCGGGGACGCGCCCGGGGGTCGTGGTGGACGAGCAGGCGCCAGGCCTCGCGGGCGCCGGGGAGATCGCCGCGGGCCAGGCGGGAAGAGGTGAGGATCCCCAGGGCGATCGTGTCGGCGGGGTCGCGGGCGAGGGCGGCCTCCGCCCAGCGCGCGGCCCGGGCGGGCCACCGGCCGAGGAGGTGCCAGGCGATGGCGTGGTCCCTCGCCTCCCGGGCCTCCGCCGTTCCGGTCCTCCCCGCCTCCTCCGCCGCCACGGAGCGGAGGACCGCGCGCCGGGCCACGGTGCCCAGGCCCCGGCGGGCCAGCGCCACGCGGGCGGCCCCGCCGGGATCGCCCGCCGCCAGCCGGAGGTCGGCGAGGAGCACCGCGGGCAGGGGGGTCCGGAGATCGAGATCGGCGGCCCTCTCCGCCGCGGCCCGGGCCTCCCCGGGATCGCACTCCTCCGCCACCAACGCGAGCACGGCCCAGGCCGCCGCCGCGTCCGGGAAGCGCCGGACCGCTTCCCGCGCGGCCGCCAGCGCCTCTCCGGGGGTCCCCGTTTCCCGGAGAAGAAGGCCGAGGGCGATGCCCTCCGGCTCTCCGGGCGCCGCCGCGAAGAGATCGGCGAGGGGCTCCACCGCCTCCTCCTCCCGGCCCGCCGCGCGAAAGAGGGCCACCCGCGCCCGGAGCAGGATCGGCTCCCGGGGCCGCTCGCCGAGGGCCCGGCGGAGGGCGGAGTCCGCCGCGGGGAAGATCCCGGGGGCCGTGCGGGCGAGGTCCTCCACCCGGCCCAGCGCCGCGCGGGCCCTCTCCCGCTCCCCCCGGCGCGCGTCCGACCCGTCCGGGCTCCGGTCCGCGAGGGCCAGGTGCGCGCGGGCCAGGAGGACCAGGCCCGCCGCGGATCCCGGCTCGATCCGGAGGACGTCCCGGGCGGCCCGCTCCGCCCCCTCGGGGTCGTCCCGGACGAGGGCCACCTCTCCTCGGGCCAGGCGGGCGGGGAGGAGCAGCGGGTCCCGGGCCAGGGCCCGCTCCACGGATCCCGCCGCCAGGTCCGGCTTGCCGTCCGCCAGGAGGGCCAGGGCGAGCCAGAGGTGCGGGCCCGGCTCCCCCTCGATCCGGACCGCCCGGGCCAGGAGGGGGCAGGCCTCCCGGGCGTTCCCCTGGAGGAGCCGTACCATGCCTTTCACCCAGGCGGCCAGGGGGGAGGCCTTCCGGGCCCGCTCGAAGGCCCGGGCGTCCTCGAGCGCCCCGGACAGATCCCCGGTCCGGATGCGGAGGAGCGCGCGCCGGAGCCGCACCGTGCGGTTCGCGGGCGAGAGCGCCACCATGCGGTCCGCGGCCTCGCGGGCGCCGGGTCCGTCCCCGGAGCGCTCCCGGAGGGTGGCGAGGAGGGAGAGCGCCCGGATCGCGAGGTCTCGATCGCCCGCCACCCGGGCGGCCTCCTCGATCTCCGTCTCCGGCACCTTCCCTCCCCGGGCCAGGAGCATCTCCGCCCGGAGAACGCGGGCGCGGGGGAGGCGGGGTTCCCGCCGGAGGGCCTCCTCCACGGCGGCCCGGGCCGCCTCCCGGTCCGCCCGGGCCGCGTCGAGGAGGGGGAGCAGGGCGGCCGCGTCCTCCAGAGCGGGGGCTGGAGGAAGGAGGAGGGCGCGGGCGCCCTCCAGGTCTCCACGCCCGAGCCGCGCCAGGAACCGGAGGGGGTCCCCCGGCCCCGGCCGCCGCCCCGCCTCCCGCGCGAGGTCGCGAAGCCGTTTCTCCGCGCGTCCCTCCAGCGCCTCCGCGAGCAGCGTCCGGGCGAGGGCGGGATCTCCACCCCCGCGTGCGAGGTGCTCCGCGTCGTCCACCGCCCGATCGAACCGCCCCGCCGCAAGCGAAGAGGAGACGAGGAGGAGGGCGGCCCGGCGGCTTCCCGGATCCCGGCGGAGCGCCTGGAGGAGGACCTGCCGGGCGCGGTCGTACTCCCTCCGGCGGAGCCGGGCCTCCGCCACCCGGACCCTGATGTCCGCCCGATCCGGGGCGAGGGACAGGGCGCGGGTGAAGGACTCGAGCGCCCGGCCGTACCGCCCCTTCTCGAAGGCCAGGTCGCCGTAGGCGAGGTGCTCGTCCGCCGTCCGGGTCCCGCAGGCGGCGGTGGCAAGGGCCGAGAGGATGACGATTCTCCTGAACCCGGGGCCCCGCCCGCCGGACCGCGGGTTCCGGGGGATCCACAATCCGGGCCCGCGCCCGGCCGGGAGGCGGGAGAGCAAAACCTCTGCCGGGCTTCCTACCGGGCGGCGACGGCCGCGATGGAAGGGGCGTGGTCGGTGCCGACGGCGAGGTGGAGAGGGACGGTGAGCAGGCGGACCAGGCGGCGGCCGAGAGAGCCGGGGACCACGCGGTACAGGCCCCGCAGGCGGTATCCCGTGAAGAGGAGCACGCCGCCCAGCTCGTCCCAGGCGTAGGGCGTCCGGTGGGTGGCGTCCCGGAGGAAGCGGCCGGGGCAATACACGTTCGGAGTGGAGAGGACGAGCACCCCTTCCGGGGCCAGCCGCGCCCGGATCTCCCGGAGCAGGTCGAGCCCTTCCTCGAGGGCGAGGTGCTCGATCACCTCGAGACAGAGGGCCAGGTCGAAGGTCCCCGGGACGGACGAGATCTCCCGGTGGGGGGCGCCGCTCCGGGGATCGGGATCCACGGACACGCACGTGCCGTCCGGGACGCACGCCGCCAGCCGCGTTCCGCGACCGCTCCGCCCCGCTCCCACGTCGAGGATCCGTACTCCCGGCCGGAGGATCGCCCGGGCCAGGCGGGACGCCCGGCGCACCCGGGGAAGCCGGAAGAGCCCCGGGAAGCTCCCCCTCACCTTCCGCCGGCACCGGTAGAGCTCGCCCCAGGCATCCATCCCGGGCCATGGTGACACAGCCGGCCGGCCCCGCGAAGGGAACCCGCGGAGGGGGAGGCCGCCCCCGGGCTCCCCCTCCCGGGCGCCGCCCGGGGGCGCTACCCCGGTTTTGCGGGGCGGCTTTCCCGGAGCGGGGCATAATGCCGCCATGGACATGCAGGCGGTGGAGTTCTCCGCGTTCGGGGATCCGGATGTCCTCGAGCCCCGGCGGTGCGAGGCCCCCGAGGCGGGAGCCGGCGAGGTGCTGGTGGAGGTCCGGGCCTGCGCCCTGAACCACCTCGACCTGCGGGTCCGGCGGGGCGAGTTCCCCTGGATCTCGCCGCCGGTGCGGCCGGGCGCCGACGTGGCGGGGGTGATCTCCGGGAGCGGCGAGCGGGTGGTGGTCTACCCCGTCTTCTCCTGCGGCCGGTGTCCCGCGTGCATCTCCGGGCAGGAGCACCGGTGTCCCGACCTCGAGCTCCCGGGCGTCCACCGGCCGGGGGGGTACGCGGAGCGGATCGTGGTTCCGGCCCGGAACGCCGTACCCGTCCCCGACACCCTGGACCTCACGGAGTGGGCCGCCGTGCCCGTGGTGTTCCTCACCGCGTGGCACGCCCTGGTGGGCCGGGCGAATCTACGGGTGGGGGAGACGATCCTCATCACCTCCGCCGGGTCCGGCCTGGGCACCGCCGCGGTGCAGATCGCCAGCGCCGGGGGGGCCAGGGTCATCGCCACCGCCTCCGACGAGTCCCGGCTCGCGCGCCTCGGGCGCCTGGGGGCGCACCACACCGTGAACTACCGCGAGAGGGACTTCGCGGACGCGGTGCGCGAGATCACGGAGGGGAAGGGGGTGGACGTGGTCCTCGACCACCTCGGGGGCCCCGCGCTCGAGGAGAGCATCTCCTGCCTCGGGCGCGGCGGGCGGCTGGTCTCCTGCGGGGAGACGGCGGCCCCGGGGGCCCACCTGGCCCTCCGGCCCTTCTTCAACCGGGAGCGGAGCATCCTCGGCTCCTACCTGGGCTCCCGGAAGGAGTTCCTCGACGTCCTGGCGCTCCTCGGGAACGGCACGCTCCGGCCGGTGGTGGACGCGACGTTCCCCCTCGAGCGCGCGGCGGAGGCGCACCGCTACCTGGAGGGCCGCCACGCCTTCGGAAAGGTGGTGCTGGAGGCCCCCGCCTCCCGGCCCTGATCCCCCGCGGGGGGACCGGGAGGCCGGGTCCGGCGATCACTTCTTCTTCAGGGCGTCCTCGGCGAGCTTCCGGTAGAGCTCCGCCTTCCGGCTGACGGAGTAGGGCGGCACTCCGTCCCGGGGCCGGCTCCGGAGCTCCGCGTACCGGATGACCTTCTCGGGATCCCGCTCCACCTCCCAGTAGTACTTGCAGAGGTTCTCCAGCGTGTCCCAGTAGCCGCGCATGGGTTGCTGCCCGTCGTCCTGGACCAGGGAGAGCACCTTCTCGAAGATGGGGAGGGACTTCTTCTGCATCTTCCCCTGGAAGTGGAAGAGGTAGATGAGGGCGGTGTCGTTCAGGATGTCCTGGTTGTCGGGCTCCCGCTCCATCGCCCGGAGGTACCACTTGAGGGACTCCTTCGGCCGTCCCGAGTCCCGGTAGTAGAGCCCCAGGTCGTTCGCCGGTCCCCCGGAGTAGGGGTACGTCTCGTGCAGGTGCTCGAGGAGGTCCAGCCACTCCCGGGGGGCCGTGCGGCGGAGCTTCGAGGCCGCGGTGTAGGCCTGGAGGAACAGCGTGTAGTTGCCCGGCTTCTTCTCGAGGAGGGGGAGCACCGCCTTCAGGGCCTCCCTCGGCTCCCCGGCCTGGATGCGGGTGAAGGCGTACCAGCCGGCGGCGCCCGGCGAGTCCGGGTGGGCGGCGTACACCTCCTCCGCCACCTTCGCGAGCGAGCAGCGATTCACCTTGGCGTAGGCGCGGATCGACTGCCAGACCTGGAGGAGGTCCGGATCCACCCGCACCGCCTCGAGGAAGCACTCCAGGGCGTTGTCCCACTCCGCCAGCCGCTCGAAGGTGCGTCCCTTCTCGTAGAGGAGGAGGGCGTGCGGCCCCGCGGCGGCGAGCCCGTCGCTGAACACCTTCAGGGCGTCGCGGTAGCGGGCCCGGGCCCGCGGGGTCTTCCCGTCGTCGGTGCCCGCGGCTTCCCGGAAGATGAGGAGTCCCTTCCGGACCCATCCTTCCGGAACCTTCGGGAAGAGGGCGATCTGCTTGTCGTACCAGCCGGCGGCGCCCTTCCGGTAGTCGAGGTACTCGTTCGTCCATCCGAGCCACCACCGGACGTTGGGCTCCCGCTTCTTCTCGGTCTCCATCTTGAGGACGTGGGTGAACCACCTCTGGGCGTCGGCGAAGTGGGCCTGGGCCAGGGTCCCGGGCGCCCCGGAGGAGAGAGCACGCCGGCCCTTCTCGAACCAGGTCCGGGCGTAGAGCATCCAGAGGTCCATGCGGCCCTTGTCGATCTCGGTGGCCAGGTCGGCGGCGTGGTGGGCCCCGTCCACGTCTCCGAGCTTCAGGCGGACCTCGGCCAGGAGGGCGTACGCGTCCGCGTTCTCCCCGTCCTTCTCCACGAGATCCTGGAGGGCCGCCTCCGCCTCGCGGTAGAGCTCCCGGTCCGCGAGCTTGCGGGCCTCTGACAATCTGTCAGGCGTGGCGACCGCGAAGGCGCCGAGGAGGAGGAGGGAAAGCAATGCCAGGAGGGGTCTCTTCATGGGCCGGGTTCCTTTCTGCGCGCTCTTCGCGGGGAATCCTACGGGGTGGGAGGGGCCCGGCCATGAAAAACGACTCCTCTTCGGAAGGGGCACGGGGGTTGCTCTAATGGGGGCCCGGGCCGGGTCTCCCTCCACGGCCGGAAGAACCATGAGCCAGAAGGACTACTACACGGTGCTCGGCGTCCCCGAGGACGCGAGCCAGGAGGCGATCAAGAAGGCCTTCCGCGGCCTCGCGAAGCGGTACCACCCGGACCGCAACCGCGGGGACGCGGAGGCGGAGCGGCGGTTCAAGGAGATCCAGGAGGCCTACGACGTCCTGGGGGACCCCGCGAAGCGCAAGAAGTACGACGAGCTCCGCCGGTTCGGCTCCGGGGGGTTCCAGGGCGTGGACCTGGAGGACCTCTTCGGGGGCGGATCCCCCTTCGGCGGCTTCGGCGGCTCGATCTTCGACCTCTTCGAGCGAGCCGGGGCCGGGCGCCGGGGCGCCGCCCGCCACCGGCCCCGGGGCGAGGACCTGCGGGCGGAGATCACCGTCCCCTTCGCCACCGCCGCATCCGGGGGCGAGGTCTCGCTGAGCCTCCCCCGCACGGAGACCTGCACCGCGTGCCGGGGGAGCGGGGCGGCGGCCGGGTCCCGCGTGGAAACCTGCCCCGAGTGCGGCGGTTCGGGGACCGCCATGCGCTCCCAGGGGGCGTTCTCCTTCTCGCGCCCCTGCCCCCGGTGCCTGGGACGCGGCCGCATCATCCGCGAGCCGTGCCGGGCCTGCCGGGGGAGCGGGACGCGGACCGTGACCCGGCGGTTCGCGGTGAGGATCCCCCCGGGCATCGCGGACGGAGGGCGGATCCGCCTGAAGGGGGAGGGCGAGCCGGGAGGGCCCGGGGCCCCGCCCGGGGATCTCATCGTCACCGTCCGCGTGGCGGGCCACGACCGGTTCCGGCGGCGCGGTCTCGACATCGAGTCGGACCTCACCCTCGACATCGCCTCCGCGGCCCTGGGAACGAAGGCGGAGGTGGAGACCCTGGGGGGGAAGGTGGAGCTCACGGTCCCGCCCGGCGTCCAGCCCGGACAGCGGCTCCGGTTGCGGGGGCGCGGGATCCGGGACCACCGGGGCCGCCGGGGCGATCACTACGTCCGGATCCGGGTGCGGATCCCGAAGAAGCTCACGCGACGCCAGCGGGAGCTCCTGGAGGAGTTCGCCCGGGCGAGGTGACCCGGGCGGGGAGAGGAGCCCATGAACACGGGATGCGGCGACTACGACCTCCTGAGGCGCCGGGTGGAGGAGATGATCCGGCGGCTGGGCCGGGAGCCGGCGGCCCCCGGCTTCGGGACCACCCTCTGGTCTCCGGCCACGGACGTCTTCGAGACCGAGACGGGGGCGGTGGTGAAGATGGAGCTCCCGGGGGTGCGGGCGGAGCACCTCTCCATCGTCCTCGTGGACGACCGTCTCCTCATCCGGGGCCGCCGGGAGGATCCGGACGCCGGCCGCAAGGTGCGCTACCACCAGATGGAGATCGCCTACGGCCCCTTCGCCAAGCTCCTCTACCTGCACGTCCCCTTCGACCGGGAGGGGATCCGCGCCACGCTGAAGGACGGTTTCCTGGTGCTGGTGATCCCGAGGGCGAAGCAGCGGCGGCCCGAGCGGATCGCGGTGGAGATCCGGCTGTGAGTCCCGAGAACCCCGCCATCCTGGAACCGGACGCCCTGGAGGACGCGGACCGCGTGGAGATCCCGGCGGAGCTGCCGGTGCTGCCTCTCCGGGGGACGGTGGTCTACCCGATCATGGTCGTCCCGCTCCAGGTGGGCCGGGGCAAGTCCCGGAAGCTCGTGGACGAGGCGGCGGTGGGGCCCCGGATCATCGCCGTGGTGGCCCAGCGGGACGAGAACGAGGAGGATCCGGGTCCGGAGGGGCTCTACGAGTACGGCACGGCGTGCCGGATCCTGCGCCTCATGAAGCTGCCGGACGGGGACTTCCGGGTGCTGATCCAGGGACTCCGGCGGATCCGCGTGGAAGAGGTGCTGGCCACGGAGCCGTACCTCCGCGCCCGGGTCTCCTCCTTCGAGGAGACGGGGGGCGACGACCTGAGGGTGGAGGCGCTCCGGAACTCCGCCAAGGACCTCTTCCGGAAGCTCGTGAGCACCGCCACCATCCTCACCGACGAGCTGCTCGTGGCCCTCGACGCCATCGCCGATCCGGGCCGCCTCGCGGACTTCATCGCCGCGAACCTGCCCGTGCCCCTGGCGGATCGGCAGGCCGTCCTCGCCGCCGTGGACGTGGGGAAGAGGCTGGAGATCGTCACCGGCTTGATCAGCCGGGAGCTCCGGGTGGCGGAGATCCAGCGGGAGATCCACGCCCGGGTCACCGAGGAGATGGGGAAGAAGAGCCGGGAGGCCCTGCTGCGGGAGCAGCTCAAGGCGATCCAGACCGAGCTCGGGGAGGGCGACGCCCAGCGCCGGGAGATCGAGGAGCTCCGGGAGAAGATCCTCGCCGCCCGGATGGGAGAGGAGGCGGAGAAGGCCGCGCTCAAGGAGCTCGACCGGCTCTCCCAAATGCACCCCTCCGCCGCGGAGTACTCCGTGGTGCGGACCTGGCTCGACTGGATGATCGAGGTCCCCTGGTCGAAGGAGACGGAGGACCGCCTGGATCTCGCGGAGGCCCGCCGGATCCTCGACGAGGACCACCACGATCTCGAGAAGGTGAAGGACCGGATCCTCGAGTTCCTGGCGGTGCGGAAGCTGAAGAAGGACTTGAAGGGGCCCATCCTCTGCCTGGTGGGACCGCCCGGGGTGGGCAAGACCTCCCTGGGACGGTCCGTGGCCCGGGCTCTCGGGCGCGAGTTCGCCCGGATCTCCCTCGGGGGCATCCGCGACGAGGCGGAGATCCGGGGACACCGCCGGACCTACGTGGGGGCCCTTCCCGGCCGGATCATCCAGGCGCTCAAGCGGGCCGGCACCCGGAACCCCGTGTTCATGCTCGACGAGATCGACAAGCTCGGCAGCGACTTCCGCGGCGACCCCTCGAGCGCCCTCCTCGAGGTGCTGGACCCCGCGCAGAACAGCTCGTTCGCGGACCACTACCTGGAGGTCCCCTTCGATCTCTCCCGCGTCCTCTTCATCGCCACCGCGAACCTGCTCGACACCATTCCCGCGCCCCTCCGGGACCGCCTGGAGGTGATCTCGCTTCCCGGCTACACCCTGGAGCAGAAGCTCGGCATCGCCGTGAAGCACCTCTTCCCCCGGCAGGTGGAGGAGCACGGCCTGCTCGACCGCGACGTGACGATCGACGAGAGCGCCCTCCGCCTCCTCGTGGACGGCTACACGCGGGAGGCCGGGGTGCGGAACCTGGAGAGGGAGCTGGGCAAGATCTGCCGCAAGGCGGCCCGGCGGATCGTGGAGGGGGAGACCGGGCCCTTCTCGGTGACCGCGGAGAACCTGGCCGAGTACCTGGGGCCGCGCCGGTACGAGAGCGAGGTGGCGGAGCGGACCGCCACCCCCGGGGTGGCCACCGGCCTGGTGTGGACCCCGGTGGGGGGGGACATCGTCTTCATCGAGGTCACCCGGATGCGGGGCGAGCCCGCCCTGCACCTCACCGGCCAGCTCGGGGACGTGATGAAGGAATCGGCGCAGGCCGCCCTCTCCTGGGTGCGGGCCAACGCGGAGGAGCTCTCCATCGACCCCGGGGAGTTCGAGCGGTACGAGATCCACATGCACGTGCCCGCGGGGGCCACCCCCAAGGACGGCCCCTCGGCGGGGGTGGCCATGGCCGCCGCCCTGGCCTCCCTCTTCACCGGCCGGCCCGTCCGGCCCACGGTGGCCATGACGGGGGAGATCACGCTCCGGGGGCGCGTGCTCCCGGTGGGGGGGATTCGGGAGAAGGTCCTGGGAGCCCTCCGGGCGGGCATCCGCACCGTGGTCCTGCCCGAGAGGAACCGGAAGGATCTCGAAGAGATCTCGGAATCGGCCCGGAACCAGTTAGAGTTCCGTTTTGCCTCCGAGGTGACGGACGTCCTCGAGGTCGCCCTCTCCCCGGAGCCCGGCGGGCCGGGCGAGGCCGGGCCGGGCGCCGCGGAGCGAGGTTGAAATGAGCGACAGTGAAAGGGACCAGGGCGGGAACCGCCCGGAGGGGCGGGGCGGAGGACGCCCGGGCCCGGATCGGCGAAAGCCGTTCCGGTTTTCCCTGGGGTGGGTGTTCCTCCTCGTCATCGGTCTCATCCTGGCCAACCAGTTCTTCTCCCCGAGCCCGCTCCGGCCGAAGTGGACGGAGCTCGCCGACTGGGGGAAGAAGGGCGAGCTCGACGAGGTGGTCTTCTCTCCCTCGAAGATCGTGGGCTACCGGGTGGTACCGGGGAGGGACGGGGGGGAGGAGAAGAAGGTCTACTTCGAGTTCCCCCGGGTGGTGCGGGATTCCGACGAGGCCTTCTTCCGCGAGAACGGGATTCCCTACCGGACGGAGTCCGACTCGGGCGGGCTCGCCACCGCCCTGGTCTGGCTGCTTCCCTTCGGCTTCCTCATCGTGATCTGGTTCCTCATCATGCGGAAGATGAACCCGAGCCAGCAGGTGATGAGCTTCGGCAAGTCGAAGGCGAAGATCTACGCGGAGAAGGAGGTGGGGGTCACCTTCGCGGACGTGGCGGGAATCGACGAGGCGGTGGAGGAGGTGCGGGAGATCGTCGAGTTCCTCCGGCAGCCGGAGAAGTTCCAGGCGCTCGGCGCCCGGATCCCCAAGGGGGTCCTCCTGCTCGGGGCTCCGGGCACGGGGAAGACCCTCCTGGCCCGGGCGGTGGCGGGGGAGGCGAAGGTCCCCTTCTTCAGCCTCTCCGGCTCCGACTTCGTGGAGATGTTCGTGGGGGTGGGGGCGAGCCGGGTCCGCGACCTCTTCCGGCAGGCCCAGCAGCACTCCCCGTGCATCGTGTTCATCGACGAGCTGGACGCCCTCGGCAAGACCCGGGGCACCACGCCGGTGAGCAACGACGAGCGCGAGCAGACCCTGAACGCCCTCCTCGTGGAGATGGACGGCTTCGACCCCAACTCCGGAGTGATCCTCATCGCGGCCACGAACCGGCCGGAGATCCTCGACCCCGCGCTCATGCGGCCCGGCCGCTTCGACCGGCAGATCGTGGTGGACCGGCCCGACATCCGGGGCCGGGAGAAGATCCTCGAGGTCCACGCGGCCAAGGTGAAGCTGGACCCGGACGTGGACCTCAAGGTGATCGCCCAGCGGACCCCGGGCTTCGCGGGGGCGGACCTCGCCAACGTGATCAACGAGGCCGCACTCCTCGCCGCCCGGCGCGACAAGAAGGCGGTGTCGATGGACGAGCTGGAAGAGGCCATCGACCGCACCATCGCCGGCCTCGAGAAGAAGAACCGGGTGATGACGGGGAAGGAGAAGGAGATCGTGGCCCACCACGAGGCGGGACACGCCCTCGTGGCCTCGATGCTCCCGCACTGCGACCCCGTCCACCGGATCTCCATCATCCCCCGGGGCATGGGGGCCCTGGGCCACACCCTCCAGCTCCCCACCGACGAGCGTTACCTCCTCACCGTGGAGGAGCTCCAGAACCGCCTGGCCGTCCTCCTGGGGGGACGCGCCGCGGAGGTCATCGTCTTCGGCCAGGTCTCCACCGGCGCCCAGAACGACCTGGAGCGGGCCACGAAGATCGCCCGGCGGATGGTGACGGAGTACGGGATGAGCGAGAAGATGGGGCCCGTGTCCTACGAGCAGGAGAGGCCGAACATCTTCCTGGGCGGCGGGATGGGGACGCAGAAGGACTACTCCCCGGAGACCGCGCGGGAGATCGACGAGGAGGTGAAGCGGATGGTCTCGAAGGCCGAGGAGCTGGCGCTCCGGACGCTCACCGAGCACCGCGGTCTCCTCGAGCGGATCGCCCGGCGCCTGTCGGAGGTGGAGCTCCTCGAGAGGGAGGAGATCCAGAAGATCCTGGCCGTGGAATCCGGGCCCGGGGAGCCGGAGCCCGTCCCGGAGCCCGCTCCCGCGGAGATCCCGGGATCGGGGGAGGACGTGTGAAGCGGGCGGCGGTCATCGGGCTGGGATCCTTCGGCCTGGGACTCGCCCGGATTCTCACCCGTCTCGGCGCACGGGTCACCGCCGTGGACCGGGAGCTCCGGCTCGTGGAGATGGTGAAGGACGAGGTCCACACCGCGATCCGCATGGACGCCACGGACCGGGACGCCCTGGCGGAACGCGGCATCCACGAGGTGGACTGCGCGGTGGTGACCATGGGGGAGAAGTTCGAGGCCGCGGAGATCTGCGCCTTCCACCTCGAGGAGCTGGGATGTCCCCGGGTCCTCGTCCGCGGCACCACGCGGGAGCGGGTGGAGATCCTGAGGGCGCTGGGGCCCGAGGTCCTCACCCCCGGCATCGACGCCGCCCGCCGCCTGGCGGTGGTGCTCATGTCCGGGGGACTGACCGACTTCGTGCCCCTCCCGGGCGAGCACGACCTGGCGCTCGCCCGCGTCTCCTCCTCCCGGGCCGGGAAGACGCTCGCCGATCTCGGCCTCGACCGCCAGAGGGTCCACGTGCTGGCCATCCGGCGGGGAGCGGCGGAGATCTTCGCAGGCCCCGGCCCCAACCAGCTCCTGGAAGAGGGCGAGGACCTCTTCCTCCTCGGCGCGGAGAGGGACCTCATCCGCGCCGGCTCCCTCTTCGCCTGATGAAACATCGCTGACCGGCACGGCTTTTTCACTTTTCCGAAACATCCGCGACGGGCACGACTCCTTCACCTCTCCCGGCGCGGACGGGGGCGTCGGGAAGGTCACAGATCGTTCCCCCCTCCGTATGGTTCCTTCCCTAGTCGATCCGGAAGTGCTTCCGCACCTTCTCCAGCGCCGCCCGGTTCGCGCTCGACGTCATGGGCTCCCCGGGACGGAAACCCGGGTCGGCGCCCATGAGCTTCCGGAGCGCTTCCGTCACCTCCTCGCGGAAGAACGGGGAGGGATCGCCCGCCAGGAACTCCACCGCCCGGCGGACCGCCTCCCGCACGGAGCCCCGCGAAGTCCCCGCCTCCGCGCCCGGTCCCGCCGCGGACAGCGCCTGCACGAGGGCGTTCGCTTCCGCCAGGGGGTCCGGGGCCGCGGGCCGTGCCGCCTCCCGGGCCTCCTCCTCCGCTTCCGCGGCC
>JAOZQC010000023.1:12781-14748 GCA_029932425.1 Planctomycetota bacterium
CGAGCCAGGTGCCCGCCCCGTAGAGCAGGAGGAAGGCCGCGGCGAAGCCGGCCGCGATGCCCAGGGCGTGGACGAGGGCCCTCCAGCGCCTCGGCGCCCGGATCACGTGGACCCCGGTCCCCACCAGGATCAGGGCCACTGCGTAGACGGCGATGACCGCGGGCCCCGTGGAGAGGTCCTTCACGTAGGCCAGCACGAGGCCCACGGAGGTGACGGCCACGCCGAGACCCCAGCCCACGAAGAGCTGCACCCGGAGGTTTCTCGAGATGACCATGGCCAGGATGGAGGGGGCCACGAGGAACACGAAGACGATGAGCACCCCCGCCACGTCCACGGAGAGGGTGATCACGAGCCCGAAGGACAGGTAGAAGAGGAAGTCCCAGAGCCGGACCCGCACTCCCGCCCGGGCTGCGGCCTCCGGGTCCTCGGAGATCGCCAAGAACCGCCGCCGGTAGACGTAGTGGAAGATCCCCACCGCGGAGTACACGGCGGCCGCGGTGAGGATGGAGCTCCACTTCACCCAGAGGATCGAGCCCGTGAAGATCTCCTTCAGGTGCTCGGCCCCGTGCGGGGCCTTGTCGATGAGCAGGATCGACATGGCGGCGGCGATGGCGTACACGAGCCCGATCAGCGCCTCCTGGGGCACCTGGCTCCGCCGGAAGCGGAAGATGGAGAAGACCGCGGCCCCGATGGCGGTGAGGAACAGCGCGAACCAGAACGAGGCGAAGGTGTGGGGGGGGATCCCGAACAGGAAGGCGGCGAGGGTGCCGAGCGCGGAGATCTGGGCGAAGGCGAGATCCACGAAGATCACCTTCCTCTTGATGACGTGGATCCCGAGATAGGAGTGGATCCCCACGAGGACCAGGCACTCGCAGAACGCGGGGAGCATGATCCGGAGGACGGAAGCGGTGTTCATCGCGCGGGCGTCTCCGCCGCGGGGAGGATTCCCGCCTTCCGGGCCGCGGCCCGCAGGGAGTCCACCCACAGGTCCACGAGGTGGAAGTAGTCCCCGGAGCCCGGGGCGCCGCCCACGTAGATGGGCACGATCACGGGCACCGCGTCCACCGCCTCCGCGATGTTCTTCACCTTGTGCTCGTCGAAGTAGTTCGCGGCCAGGATGATCCGGATGCGCCGCTCCCGCATGAGCTTCACGAGCTCCGCCACGTGTTTCGGGGACGGGGGAATGCCGGGCTTCGGCTCCACGGTCCCCACCGAGACCAGGTGGAAGAGGTGCAGGAAGTAGACCCAGTTCTTGTGGTAGGTGACGATCTCCGTGCCGTCGAGGGGGAGCATCTTCCGGAGCCACCCTCCCGCGTACTCGGCGAGCTTCTTCCCCCGGTAGGAGTGCCCGAGGACGAAGGGGACGAGCTTCCCGCTCTTCCCGAGCTTCGTGAGGGCCTTGCTCCCCAGCAGCCCGAGGAGCTCCTCCCCGAAGAGCCGCCGGTCGATCTCGTCCTCGAGGGCCCTGGCGTTCCTCCGGTAGAGGGCGGCGCCCTCCGGGTCGTTCCGGGCGAGCCCCTCCGCGATGTTCTCGATCGCCGTTTTCATCAGGAGGGGGCTCGTGGTGACGTGCGGGTTGCCGTAGACGTGGAGGCCTCCCTCGATCCGGGAGAGGATCCCGGGTTTCTCGAGGAGCCGCATTCCCTGGGAGGCGGCCACGAAGCCGGGCCGGCCGCTCCGGACCCGACCGTTCCCGGACTTGTCCGTCACGGTGGGCAGCCAGAGCTCGAGGTCGAGGCCGGTGGCCACCAGGACGTCCGCGGTTCCCACCATGCTCACGAACGAGGGCTTGGGGCGGATGAAGTGGGCGTCCTGGTCTCCCCGGACGATGTGGGAGACGGTCACGCGATCGCCGCCGATCCGGGCCGCGAAGGCGGCGTAGTCGGGCAGGGTGGTGACGACCCGAAGCTTCCGCCGGGGGGCGGCCCCCGCGGGGAGGATGGAGAGAAGGCCGAGCAGGGCCGTGT
>JAOZQC010000024.1 GCA_029932425.1 Planctomycetota bacterium
GTCTTCGACACCTCCCGGTGCGGCCCGGGGCGGCACGCCCCGCCGCGCCCGGCGGGAGCGCTCTCCCTCCCGGGCCGGGCCCGGGGCGTGGCGGTCTCCGCGAACGGGGAACTCGTGGCCTGCGTGCTGCCGCGTTCGGACCGCGTGGTGCTGGCCACCACGGAGCCCCTGCGGGTGCTCTCGGTGCTGCCCGCGGGGCGACGGCCCGTGGACGCCGCGTTCCTCTCCGGCGGCTCCGGCCCCGGCCTGCTCCTGGTGACGGTCCGGGGGCGGCGGCGGACGGACGGCTCGGTGAGGGCCTTCGACGCCCGGACGGGGGAGTGCGTGGCCCTCTTCGAGGGGCTCCGGAAGCCTTCCCGGATCGCGGTGCGGGGGAATCGGGCGTTCGTGGCCGAGGAGGGCGCGGACCGGATCCTCGTGATCCGGGCGGCCGCGAAGGGACCGCCCGTCCTCCTGGACCGGCTCTCCGCGGGCCGGCGCCCCGTGGACGTGGCGGCGGCCCCGGACGGCTCGGGCCGCCTCTTCGTGGTGAACGGTCGCCGCGGCACCCTCACGGTCCTGGACCTCGCCACCCGAGAGATCCTCGCCGTCCTCCCCGCGAAGGGCGCCCGGGCCGTCGCCGCCCTCGGCGAGCGCTGAAGGTTACGTACGGAGGCGGGAGTCATTTGTAACCTCCGGCCCGCTTCCCGGTTCCGCCGCCCGCCCCCCTACCCCGGCGGTTTCTCCCCCCGGACCCGGGCACGGGATTCGCGGGTTTCTCCCGGAGCAGGCGGGTCGAACCGGGGGCCCGGGTCCGACCAGGCGTGAAATGTCCGGCGGGATCGGGTATTTTTCCACGGAGGTCGGGCGCTCTCGCTCCGCCTTTCCCGCCCGAGACACTGCACTCTGAACCTGTCCGGAAGGTGCAACCATGACCAGCCAGTCGAGGGGAACCGATACGGCCGGAACGGCCGGGGGGACGCGCGTCCTCGAGGCGCACGTGACGGTGGTGGACCCCGAGCTCTGCAAGGGCTGCGGCCTGTGCGTCGCCGCCTGTCCCCCGGGGGTGTTGAGCCTGGCCCCGTCCTTCAACAGCAAGGGATACCATCCCGCCCGGTACTCCGGGGCGGGCTGTACCGGCTGCGGGTTCTGCTTCTACGCCTGTCCCGAGCCGGCCGCCGTCACCGTCTACAAGAAGGGGGCCGAGGTGCCCGCCGAGGGAGGGATCTGATGGCGCGGGAGTTCATCAAGGGAAACGAGGCGATCGTGAAGGCGGCGCTCCTGGCCGGTTGCCGGGCCTTCTACGGCTACCCCATCACCCCCGCCAGCGAGATCGCCCATGCGGCCGCGAAGTACTTCCCCCGGCTCGGGCGGACGTTCCTCCAGGCGGAGAGCGAGATCGCCTCCATCCAGATGGTGTACGGGGCCTCCGCCTGCGGCCAGCGGGTGATGACGGCTTCCTCGAGCCCCGGGATCAGCCTGAAGCAGGAGGGGCTCAGCTACCTGGCGGGGAGCGAGCTGCCGTGCCTCGTGGTGGACATCATGCGGGGCGGTCCCGGCCTCGGGAACATCGCCCCGGAACAGAGCGACTACAACCAGATCGTGAAGGGCGGAGGCCACGGGAACTACAAGAACATCGTCCTCTCCCCGAACAGCGCCCAGGAGATGTGCGATCTCACCATGCTGGCCTTCGAGCTGGCGGACAAGTGGCGGAACCCCACGGTGCTCCTGGCGGACGGCTACATCGGACAGATGATGGAGCCCGTGGACTTTCCCGAGGCCGTCCTCGAGGTGCCGGAGAAGCCCTGGGCCCTCCAGGGGGAAGCCGCCGACGCCGACCGCCTGATCAACTCGATCTACCTCGTGCCGGAGATCCTGGAGGACCACAACCGCCAGCTCCAGCGGAAGTACGCGAAGATCGAGGAGGAGGAGGTGCGGTACGAGGAGTACCTCGTCGAGGACGCGGAGCTGGTTCTCGTGGGGTACGGCATCGTGAGCCGGATCCTTCGCTCGGTGGTGGAGAGGGCGCGGGGGGAGGGAAGGAAGGTGGGCCTTCTCCGGCCGATTACTCTCTTCCCCTTCCCGAAGGTTCGGCTCCGGGAGCTGGCCGAGGGGGGCACGGCGCAGGTGTTCCTCGTCTCGGAGATGTCCAACGGACAGATGGTGGACGACGTGCGCCTGGCGGTGGCGGAACGCATCCCCGTGGAGTTCTACGGGCGCATGGGCGGCTGCGTTCCGAGCGTGGAGGAGATCCTCGAGGTCGTCGGGGAGACGGTCCGGAAGCACGGGGCGACGGTCTAGGCGGGGCCGCGGGGAAGGCGGATACCGGGAGGTCGAGATGGCGAAGAAGATCCTGAGGAAACCGGCCGGCTTCTACGACGTGTTCGAGCGGAAGCCGGGCGATCAGCTCACCACCCACTACTGCCCCGGGTGCGGCCACGGCAACGTCCACAAGCTCCTCGCGGAGGCGGTGGTGGATCTCGGGATCCAGGACCGGACCATCCTGGTAAGCCCCGTGGGCTGCTCCGTGTTCGCCTTCTACTACTTCAAGACGGGCAACATCCAGGTGGCCCACGGCCGGGCGCCGGCCGTGGCCACGGGCATCAAGAGGGCGCTCCCGCACGCCGTCGTGGTGAGCTACCAGGGGGACGGCGACCTGGCCGCCATCGGAGGCAACCACATCCTGCAGTCCGCGAACCGGGGCGAGCAGATCACCGTTCTCTTCATCAACAACGCCATCTACGGCATGACCGGGGGGCAGATGGCCCCCACCACGGTGCTCGGGATGCGGACCACCACCACTCCCTACGGCCGGAAGGTCAACAACGAGGGACCCCCCATCCGGGTGGTGGAACTGCTCTCGTCCCTGGACGGTCCCGCCTACCTCGAGCGGACGGCGCTCTGGGACAACAAGGCGATCCGCAGGACGCGCACCGCCATCCGGAACGCCCTCCAGTGCCAGATCGACGGGCTCGGCTTCTCCATGGTGGAGATCCTGAGCCCCTGCCCCTCGGGGTGGAAGCTGAACCCCGACGAGGCCCACGAGTGGATGCGGGAGAACATGGCCCCGGTCTTTCCCCCGGGGCTCAAGAAGGACGTGCGGGCGGAGCGGGAGCCCTTTTTCCCCGAGAAGCGCGAGCTCACCGCGGAGGAGATTCGCGCCGCGGTGGACCTCCAGATCGAGGAGCCCACCCCGTACCCGTCGGAGCTGGTGAAACCGGAGTACGCGGATCCCGCCATCAAGCTCGCGGGCTTCGGGGGACAGGGCGTCCTCTCCGCGGGGGCGATCCTGGCGAACGCGGGGATGGAGCAAGGCTTCCAGACGAGCTGGATCCCCTCCTACGGACCCGAGATGCGGGGGGGGACGGCCCACTGCTTCGTCCACATCTCGCGGCACGCCATCGGGAGCCCCACCGTCTCCAACCCGGACGTGCTGGTGGCCTTCAACCGGCCCAGCCTCGAGAAGTTCGAGCCGGAGCTGAAGCCGGGGGGACTGCTCCTCTACGACTCCACGATCATCGACGTGACGCCGAAGCGCACCGACATCGAGGTGCTGGCGGTGCCCGCCACGGGTCTGGCGGACGAGTTGGGCTTCTCCCGGATGGCGAACACCGTGATGGTGGGCGCCTACGTGGCGAAGACCGGCATCCTCTCCCGGGAGGCGATCGAGCAGACCCTGCCGCTCGCCATCAAGCGGCAGAACCTGGTGGAGACGAACCGGAAGGGGCTCGCCCGGGGCATCGAGTTCGTCGAGGGCCTGGAGTCCTGACGCCGGGCGGCGGCCGGTCCCGGTCCCCGGCCGCGGGTCTCCTCCTCTTGCTGGCGGTCCTCTCCTCCTGCGGGGCGAGGGGCCCCCCCGCCGGAAGAGGGAAGGGCGATCTACCGGCAGTCCTGGTGCATCCAGTGTCACGGGCTCGACCGAGGCGGCGGCGAGAAGGCGCCCCCCCCTGAAGAACCTCGGCCGCTGGTGGACGGAGGAGGAACTCGTCCGGTACCTCGAGAACCCCCCGGAGATGGTGCGGTGGAACCGGCGCCTCTCGGAGTACAAGCGGAAGTACCGGATGGTCATGCCCCGCTTCGTGATGACGGAGCGCGCCCGCCGGGCCCTGGCGGTCTTCCTGCTCGCGGGGGACGAGTGACGGGAAAAAGGGCGGTGGCCGGGGGAGGGTTGGGGGAAGGTATTCCGGTGGCGCGCGGCGATCTCCACGACCGGCGGGAGGCGGCCCTGGCGAGGCTCGCCGAGGTGAAGGCCCCCCTGCTCGAAGCCTCGGACCGGGCCGCGCGGGAGCTGCGATCCTGCGCGGGCTGCGATGCGCATTGCTGCCGGGCGGGCTGCAACTCCATGAGGGTTTCCCGCCTGGAGGCCCTGGCCCTGGCCCGGCGGCTCTCCGAGCCGGACCTGGCCCCCCGCGTCCCGGAGATCCTGCGCCGGGCGCGCGAGGAGATCCGCCTGCGGGGCCTTTGCGCCGACTCCGACGCCACCTACGACTGCCCCCTGCTCTCCGGGGAGGGGCGGTGCCTGGTCCACGGTCCGGCCCAGCCTTCGGGATGCCTCACGTTCCGTCCCGTCCCCGACGGGGGTTGCGATCACGACCTCCGTCTCTTCCACCGCCACTACGGGAAGGTGGAGAGGCTGGACCGCCGGGTGTTCGGCAGGCGTTCCCGGCCCCTGCCGATCCCCCTGGCCCTCGTCAACGTGCTCCCCCTCCACCGCGCCGTCCGCTGAACCGCGATCGCCCGGCCCCGCGGGATCCGCTCAGGCCCGCGCCGCCCGGTCCAGGGCCGCGAGGAGGTCCCGGAGCAGGTCGTCGGGGTCCTCCAGGCCCACCGACAGGCGGAGGAGACCCGGCAGGATGCCCTTCGCCCGCCTCTCCTCCGGGGAGATCGTGGCGTGGGTGCCGCGGTTCGGGTCCTCGATGAGGGTGCCGATGTAGCCCAGGGAGACGGCCACCAGGAACACCCGGGAGTGCCCCGCGAGGTGGTCCATGAGAACGTGGCCGCGGCGGGAGCGGATCTCCGCGGTCCGACCCTTGAGGACGAAGGAGAGCATGTGGCCCGGGGCGAACTCCCCCCTCCAGTCGAGAAGGGTGCGGCGGGCCAGCCCGTACTGCGGAAAAGAGGGGAGTCCCGGGTAGTTCACGCGGCTCACCGCGGGGTGCGCCTCCAGGAGCTCCGCGAGGATCCGGGCGTTCTCCTGCATGCGGCGGACGCGCACCCCGAGCGTCCGCAGGGACTTGGTGAGGAGGTGGTGGGCCTGCTCCGGGGCCAGGGTCCCCCCGTGGTCCTTCCGGTAGAGGAACAGGCTCTTCCAGTACTTCCAGGGGATGACGGCCACGCCGCCCAGCCCCGCCGAGAAACCGTTGATGGCCTTCGTGGTGGAGTGCACCACGATCAGGTCCTCGAACTCGGGGCCCAGGGCGAAGGGGTTGCAGCAGTAGGGGGTGGCGAAGGTGTTGTCCACGACGAGGGTGATCTTCTCCGCCTCGTGGCGGCGCTCGTTCTCCCGGGCGAGAAGCTCCTTCAGGGCCGCGAGGTCGGGCATGCGGAGGGAGGGGTTGGAGAGCGTCTCGAGGTAGAGGATCCTCGTCCGGCGGTTCAGGAGCGCGGCGATGGCGTCGAGGTCGTCCGGGGGGGTGAAGTGGACCTTCACTCCCGCCCGCGGGAGCCAGTTCGTGAAGAGGTTGTCCGTGCAGCCGTAGAGAGGGACGCCCGCGATGAGCTCCGCCCCGGCGTGGAGGCGGAAGCCGATGGAGGCCGCGATGGCCCGCATGCCGTCGCAGAAGAGGATCGCGGTGTCGCCGCCCTGGGCCAGGGCCAGCCCCTCCGCGAGCCGCCACTCCACGGGCGAACCGAGCCGCAGGTAGATCTTGGCGGCCCCCTCCGGGATCTCGCGGTCCGCGGGGGGGTCGGCGTCGATGATGGACTGGAAGCGGGCGGCCAGGGTGCCCTCGTCCGCGGCCCGGTACATGGAGGAGGCGGGGACGTCGGGGACCACGGGCCCGTCTCCCTCGGGGTCGGGGAGGTGAAGGAGACGGCTCTCGATGGACAGCTCCCGGCGCTTGAGCCTCCTTCTCAGGTCCTTCAGGTTCGGTGTCATGGCGCCCTCAGAAGAGGATCCCCGGTTCACCCCGGGCGATCCCGCTCTCCTCGAGATACCGCCGGGCCGCCTCGTCGACGATCCGGAGGAGCTCCTCGTTCTCCCACGGCTTGGTGATGTACCGGTGGAGCGTCTCCTCGTTCAGGGCCCGGATCACCACGTCGATGTCGCTGTACCCCGTGATGAGCATGCGGATCGCCCCGGGCTCGATGCTCTTCACGTCCTTCAGGATCTCGATCCCCGTCCGGCCCGGCATTCTCTGGTCGCAGAGGACGAGCTCCGGGCGCTCCCTCCGGAAGATCTCCAGGGCCTTTTCCGGGTCCCCGCAGGTGAGGACGCGGTAGCCCGCCCCCAGGAGCTCCGCGAGGGACTCGAGGATCCGCTCCTCGTCGTCGACCACGAGAATCGTCAGGCGGGGGATGCCCCCCTCGCCTCCCTTCTTTCCTCGGTCCTTCCAGGCGTTCAACTCGTCACCTCCGCGAGGGGGAGGCGCACCACGAACGTCGTCCCCTTCCCGGGACGGCTCCGAAAGGTGATCTCCCCGGACATGCGCTCCACGATCCTATAACAGATGGCGAGACCCAGGCCGGTGCCTTCCCCGACGGTCTTGGTGGTGAAGAACGGGTCGAAGACGCGCGAGTGATCCTCCTCGGGGATGCCGGGCCCGCGGTCCTCGATCTCGATCCGCCCGTACTTCCCGTCCCGGCGGGTGCGGATGCGGATCGTTCCGCCCGGAGGGGAGGCCTGGATCGCGTTCTGGAGGAGGTTCATGAGGACCTGGTCCACCCGGCCCACCGCCGCGCGGACGGGCTCCTTCAGGCGCAGGGACCGGGTCACACGGATCTCCTTCGCCTTCACGGCGGGGGCGAGGATCCGGAGCACCCGCTCCACGCAGTCCCGGAGGTCGGCCCGGCCCGCCTCCTCCGTGCCGGGGTGGGAGAAGGCGGAGAGGTCCCGGACGATGTCGCGGACCCGCTCGAGGCCCTCCTCCGCGGAGCCCAGGAGGCGCACCGCCCCCTCGAAGAGGTCCCGGGAGGCGCCGCCCCGGGAGGTGGCCGAGCCTTCCAGGTAGGAGAGGAACTCCCGGAACCGGGCCCGCCGACCGGCCGGGTCGAGGGTCTCCACCTCCGCCCGGTAGTCGGCCACGTCCCGCCGGTGGAGGTCGAGCCCCCCGAGGCCGGCGAGGAACTCCTCCTCCACGGCGAGGCGCGTGTTCTCGTCGCCGGCGGCGCGCATGAGGGACCGGACCCGGCGGACGGCCCGGAGGACGTCCCGGGCCGCGAGCCTCTCCTTCACGAGGGTCACGTTGGAGAGCACGTAGGAGAGGGGGTTGTTCAGCTCGTGCGCGATGCCCGCCGTGAGCTGGCCCAGGCTTTTCAGCTTCTCGGAGAGATAGAGGCTCTCCCGCGCGGCGGCCAGCTCCGCCGTCCGCGCCGCCACCTTCTTCTCCAGCTCCCGGTTCAGGCGGAGCAGCTCCTCCTGGGTCCGCCGGAGGCGCAGGAGGACCCCGATCCGGGCCAGGAACTCCGCCCGGTCGAAGGGCTTCACCACGTAGTCGTCCGCTCCGAGGTTCAGGCCGTAGGCGATGTCGTCGGGATTGCGTCTGGCGGAGAGGAGGAGGATGGGAAGCAGGCGGGCTTCCTCCCGTTCCCGGACCTTCTTCACGAGATCGAAGCCGGACATGAGGGGCAGCCAGATGCGGGTGACCAGGAGGTCCGGGGGCTCCTCCTCGATCTGCGCCAGGGCGGTGGGGCCGTCCGGGGCCACGAGAACCCGGTAGCGGTGCCGGCCCAGGAGGTCGCGGAGGATCTCCACCGTCACCGGGGAGTCTTCCACGATGAGGATCCTCTCGCCGTGGCCCCGGACCGTCTTCCGGTAGCGCGCTTCCTTCCGGACCGGGGCCGGGAGTTCCGGGGGGACGACCCGTTCCGCGTCGTCGTACACGGAGAGGAGGGAGAGCTTCCCGCGGGGGCCGCGGGCGGGCTCGTAGGTGAGCTCCCGGTCCAGCTTCTTCCCTCCCGGCCCCAGGCGCTTCACGGCGGGGAGGATGCCGGAGGCGCAGGTGGGCAAGGTGAAGGTGAAGCAGGATCCCCGGCCGAGCTCGCTGGCGAGGCCGATCTCCCCGCGGTGGGCCTCCACGATCTTCTTGTTGAGGGAGAGCCCGAGCCCCGCTCCCTCGTACTCCGGGCTGATCGCCCGTCCCGCAGTGCGGAACTGCTCGAAGACGATGCCCTTCTCGTCCTCGGCGATGCCGATGCCGGTGTCCTCCACCGCCACCTCGACGTAGTCGCCGAGGGGCCGGGCGCTCACCCGGATGTAGCCCTCCCGGGTGAAGCGGATGGCGTTCCCGAGGAAGTTGAGGAGGACCTGGCGGATCTTCCGCACGTCCCCGTGGACGGGAGGCAGGTCGCGGGAGACGCCCCAGCGCAGCTCGATCTTCCCCTTCTTCTCGCCGAGGAGGGCCTCCCCGATGTCCACCAGCTCGGAGATCAGGTCCGCGATGTGGAAGTGGACGAACTCGTAGAGGACCTCGCCCGCCTCCAGCCGTTCGAGCTGCAGGAGGTCGTCCACCAGGCGTCCGAGCTGTCCCGAGGAATCGAGAATGAGGTCGAGCTTCCGGCGAAGATCCTCCTCCGAGATCTCTCCGACCCCTCCGCGCAGGTGTTCCGCCAGCCGCCGGATCCCGGCGAGGGGAGTGCGGATCTCGTGCAGCGTGTCGATGATGAACTGCCGCTTCTGGTCGAGGATGCGGCGCAGCTCCCCGAGCTTGCCCTCTCCGGCGCTCATGTTCCTCCCGGTGCTCACCGCCCGCCATGGTAGCCCCTTCCCGGCTCCGGCGTCCACGGCGGGGCCGGGACCCGGGCCGGGATCTCCGTGGGGTAACTTTCCGGACCCCGGCCCGCCTGCTATCTTCGGGAGGTCCGGACGGCCGGACCGGAGGATCCCATGAGGGTCGATCTGAACCGGATCGCGATCGCGGGGCTCGTTCTCCTCGTCCTCACCGGCGTCCTGCTCATCTTCGAGTGGTCCACGGGGGAGAACTACACCCTCCGGCGGGTCCTGGGAATCGGCGGCGCTCCCGGAAACGCCCCGGTGGCCTGGATCCTCGGTATCGCGGGAGGGATCGTCTATCTCTGCGGCCGCGTGATCTACATCGGCCGGCATCCCCCGGGGATGCCGCCCCGCGATCGGGACGGGAGGTGATCATGGCCGGATTCCGCCTGCGTTCCCTCGCCGCGGCGCTCGCGCTCGT
Organism: Planctomycetota bacterium; assembly: GCA_029932425.1. Taxonomy (GTDB): domain Bacteria; phylum Planctomycetota; class JAJSAM01; order JAJSAM01; family JAJSAM01; genus JAOZQC01. The sequence goes on from JAOZQC010000024.1 coordinate 9,330, forward strand.
CCTCGCTTCCGGCGCCGCGGCCCAGGAGCTGACCCCGGAGAAGGCCCGGGAGGCCGACCGACTGATCGCGGAGGGTCTGAAGCTCCTCGAGGGAGAGCGCTTCGAGAAGGCCCTGGGGAAGTTCGAGAAGGCCGGGAAGCTGAACGAGTTCGACGTCCGGGTGCCCTTCTACATGGCCCAGTGCGAGTTCGACCTGGGCTTCCGCACGCGGGACGAGAAGCGGATCGAGCGGGCCCGGGAGCTCCTGAAGCAGGCGGAGCGCATGGACCCCCGCTTCGGAGGGACGTACTTCCTGTGGGGGATCATCGGGATCCGCACCGGGAAGTACTCCGACGCGGTGCTCGGGTTCCAGCTCTCCCTGAAGCGCGGCTACAAGGTGAAGGACTCGCGGGCGAACCTGGCCCAGGCCCTCTTCTTCTACGGCGTGGAGCTGGCGAAGGACGAGGACCGGGCGGCGGACCCCATCATCCGCGTCTTCGAGCTGGCGAGGGACCACCTGGAGGTGCTGAAGGACGACCTCCGGTTCAACCCGGAGATGCGCGCCAACTTCCGCGATCTCTGGCTGAAGAGCATCACGAACCTCGCGGCCATGCGCCAGCGCGCGAACGACCTGCCCCAGGCGGAACGACTCCTGAAACAGCTCATGAAGCTGGAGCCGAAGAACTACCTCCATCCCTACAACCTGGGGCTGGTGTACGGGTCCAGCCGCCAGTGGGACCAGGCGCTCGAGTACTACCGGAAGGCCCTGGAGCTCTGCCGGGACCCGGACTGGCTCGATCCCTACCCGCTCATGGCCTACATCTACTCGATGCGCGGCGAGCCCGAGCTCGCGGAGAAGTACTTCCAGACCTACCTCGCCAAGCATCCCGACGACTGGCGGAGCCGGTTCCAGCTCGCGGACCACTACCTCCGGAACGACAAGCTCGACCTGGCGATCCGGGGGTTCGAGCGGTGCCTGGAGCTTTCCTGGGAGAAGATCCTGCCCATCTACAAGCTCAACCTGGCCTACCGCAAGGCGGGGAAGACGGAGATCGCGGACCGTTGGCTCTCGCTCTTCCAGCAGCTCGACGCCGAGAAGAAGGAGCGGGAGAAGCAGAAGCGGCTGAAGGAGGGGGCCGCCCCGGACGACGGCAGCCAGATCCCCACTCCCTTCGGCGACCAGAAGAAGAAGGGCGGGAAGCGGGAGTAGTCGGCGCCCGCGGGGGGTTCTACCTCGGAGTCTCCCCGTCCGGTCCCTCCGGAGGTTCCTTTCCCGGCAGCCCCTCCACGCGGCCCGCCTCCCACGCCCGGGAGCCCATTTCCCACACCCGGGAGAAGAGCTTCCGGATCGGCCGGGAGCCCAGAAAGAGGGCGAGACCGAGAAGCAGGAGGAGGAGGGGACCGACCAGCCGCATCCCCATCGGCCGGGCGAACATGCGCTCGTCGGCCGACGCGGGCCAGTACCGCATCGCCAGCCAGTTCCCGATCGAGGGCACCGCCTTCAGGATCGCGAAGAGACCGAGCACGCAGAAGGCCACCTCCCGGACGCCCTCCCGGTCCGCGGTCCACCGGCTTCCCTCTCCGGCCTCTCCCGGGTCGAGCCGGCGCGCGATCGGCCCGGAGCCGAAGACGAGGATCAGCGAGACGACGAGGAGGACGGCGGCGGTGCCGGCCATGGCGCCGGCCGCGCCCGCCTCCAGGACGCCCGAGAGGTTCATGATGAGGGGGCCGATGCCCTGGAGGGAATAGATGAGCCAGTAGATCCCCAGGACCTTCAAGGCCAGGGAAAGGGTGTCGCGACGGGTCATCCGTTTCCTCCTCTCGGCGAGGGCCGCAAGGCGTGATACCCCGCGCGGTTCCGGGTGTCAACCGTGATCCTGGGCCGTGCGCGGGGCGGAGTCCTGCAATCGCCGGGGGCGTCTCTTCGACCGGATCGTCGCTCTCTCCCTCCCCGCGGTGCCTCGTTTCGTGGTCCGCCGGGTGGCCGCCCCCGCCTACTTCAGCGCCTCCGCCTCCGCGAAGGCGCGGTCCGGCGCCAGATCCGCCAGCACCTCCCGGTCCTTCCCCGTCTCCGTCCCCGTGAGCACGCGCGCGATGAGGGCGCCGAGACCGGGCCCGAGCATGAACCCCTGGCCGCACATCCCCACGGCCAGGAAGAGCCCCTCCACCTCCCCGGCCCAGCCCACGATGGGGGACCCGTCCGGCGTCATGGGGTAGAGTCCCCTCCATACCCGCCGGATCTTCAGGTTCACCAGGCGGGGGAGGAGCCCCACCATCCGCTTCGCCACCTGGGGGAGGAAGACGGAGGTGGAGCGATGGTCCGTCCCCGGGATGGGAGGATCGGGGGTGATGCAGAAGACCACCTGGTCCTCCGCGTTCTGGTAGAAGTAGAAGTTCTTCGAACCGGGCCCCGCCCGCAGGTCCACCACCATGGGCTCGAAGAACCGGTCCACCGCCTCCGTGACCCCCGCTTCGTGACTGTCCGGCACGACCGGCACGTCGATCCCGGCCAGGGCCGCCACCTCCCGCGCCGCGGCGCCGGCCGCATTCACCACCACCGGCGCGTGGTAGACCCCCCGGTCGGTGCGGACGCCCCGGACGCGCCCCTTTGCGACGAGGATCGCGCGGATCGGCTCGCGGAAGAAGAAACGGGCCCCGGCTCGCTCCGCCTGCCGGGAGAAGGAGGTGGCGCACATGAGCGGCGAGGCGGAACCGTCCCGGGGGGACCAGGTTCCTCCCCGGAGACCCTCCTCCACGATGCCCGGCACGAGGTCCCGGACGCGGTCCGGTCCCACCCAGTCGATGTCGAGGCCGAAGTCCCTCTGCTTCTCCACGAGGTTCCGGAGCAGGGTTTCGATCTCCTCCGTGTAGGCGACGAAGGTGTAGCCGCCCCGGTACCAGCCGATGGGGTCCCCCGTGCGCTCCTCCCAGGTGGAGAAGATCTCGATCGACTCCGTGCAGACCGCGATCTTGGCCCGGTCCGAGTGCGTGGCCCGGATCCCCCCGATCGCGGCCCGGTTCTCCCCTCGGCCCGCGGAGGCGGCGCCGTCGAAGACGGCCGTGGAGAGGCCGGCCCGGGAGAGGAACCAGGCGGCGGGAGCGCCCACCGAGCCCGCCCCCACCACGATCACGTCGAAGGCGCGGCTCACGAGTCCGCCTCCCCCGACCCGCCGGCGAAGACCCCGAAGGGAACCTCCACGAAGAGCGGCCGCAGGGTGGGGGGCGTCCGCTCCTCGAGGTCAACCCCTTCCTCGCGGAAGAGCCGGTCGATGTGCTCCGGGCAGTTCTTTCCGCAGCAAGCACCCATGCACACCCGGAGCTTCGCCTTCATCTCGTTCACGTCGCGGATGCCGCCCCGGATCGCCTCCCGGATCTCGCCCGCCGTGACGTGCTCGCAGCGGCAGATGATCACCTCGTCGGGGAACTCCGTCACCGGTGCGGGCCGCGGGGCCAGCTCCTCCGGGGTCTGGACGCGGATCCCCGCGATCCGGGGCGCGGTTTCCCGGTCCGCCTCGATCTTCACGAGGAGCGTACGGTCCAGGCGCTTCTGGTTCTTCACGTCGAGAACCCGGAAGCGACCGAGGTCGTTCCCCTCCGCGTCCACCCCCACCACCAGGCCCCCCGGTTCCACCTTTCCCGCCGCCTGCTCGAAGGCGAGGGTGACGGTGGGGTAGTCGGGGTCCTTCCGGGCGTCCACCATCGTCACCGCGAGGCCGGGACACACGGCCACGCACTTCGCGCAGCCCGTGCACTCGGGACCCGTGAACCGCGGCCGGCCCAGGATCGGGTCCCCCTCGAGCACGATGGAGTGCTTGGTGCACACCGTGGCGCAGGGGTTGCACGGGATCTCCTGGGTGCACCGGAGGATCGGGTAGACGGCGAGGCCGGCGGGCGGGGCCGGGAGGGGCTCGGGAGGGCCGGGTCGGGCCTTCAGCTTCTCCGCCTTCGCCTCCCACTCGGGAGGGACGTCCGGCACGTCGAGGCCCAGGTCCCGGGCCACCCGCAGGGCCGCGATCCGGCCGCCGAAGGTGGCGGCGGAGGCCTCCGCGATCTCCGCCGCGTCCCCCGCGGCGTGGACCTTCATCCCGAACTCCCTCGCCTGCCGGTAGAACTCGTCGAGCGGGGCCAGCCCCACGGCCACGAGGACGGTGTCCACGTCGAACGTCTTCTCGGTGCCGGGCACGGGCCGGAACCGCTCGTCCACCTCCGCGATCGTCACCGCCTCCACGTGCTCCTCCCCGAGGGCGGCGACCACGGTGTGCCGGAGGTAGAGGGGCACGCCGAGCCGCCGGATCTTCTCCGCGTGGACCTCGTAGCCGCCCACGCGGGGGAGGGCCTCCGCCAGCCCCACAACCTCGATGTCGGCCTGCAGGGCGTGGTAAGCGGCGATGAGGCCCACGTTGCCCCCTCCGAGGACGAAGAGCCGGCGGCACGGCAGCACGAGGTCGCGGTTCAGGAGGGTTTGGAAGGCTCCCGCCCCGTAGACCCCGGGAAGGGTGTGTCCCGGGAAGGGCACCTGGCGCTCCCGCGCCCCGGTGGCCACGAGCAAGACCTCCGGCTCCACGAGATGATAGGTGCCTTCGCGGACGATCCCCACCCGGCCGTCGCTGAAGACCCCCACCGCCGTGGACGAGAGCCAGAGGCGGGTTCCGGGGAGGGCTTCCACCTCCTCGGCGAGCTTCCGGGCGATGTCGATTCCCCGCGTCCCGGCCATCGTGTCCTCGATGGAACCGAAGAACTTGTGGGTCTGCAGGACCAGCTTGCCGCCGGGCCGGTCCTTGTCGTCCACGACGAGCACCTCCACCCCCCGCCTCCCCAGTTCCGCGGCGGCGGAGAGGCCGGCGGGCCCCGCTCCGATCACGAGCACCGGCACCCGGTGGACCCTCGTGTCCCGGATCGGGGGCTCGTCCCGGACCAGGGGCAGGGCGGGGAGGCGGTCGCAGGACTCCACCACCATGTTCTCGGCGACGGGGACCATGCAGGACTTCACGGCCACCCCGTTGGCCACCACGGTGCACTGGGCGCACTGGCCGTTGGCGCAGAAGATGCCGAGGGGAGCGCCGTCCCGGGGGTGGTGCCCGAAGGTGTGGATGCCGGCCGCGAACAGGGCGGAGGAGATCATCTCGCCGGGTCGGGCATGGAGGAGGCGGCCGTTCCAGTAGAAGGGCACGGTGGGCTCCCCCTCGGGCGGAGGCAGGATGGGATGCTCGCGGATTCGGCGCTCGGACATGTTGATGGAGAACGTGCGTGCGGCGAGGGCATTATAGGACCCGCCCGCGCCGGTCTCTCCATTCCCGGAACGGGCTACTCCGCGATCTTCGCCTTCGGGCGGGGGGGAGGGGCGAGCTTCAGCTTGCCCGTGAGGACCCCGCCCCCCGCCGCGCGGAGGACGTAGG
>JAOZQC010000377.1 GCA_029932425.1 Planctomycetota bacterium
CTCGCGATGATGTCCGCCCTCGCCTCCGAGATGCCCGGGATCCGCGCGCGGTCCGCCGGGGGGACCCCGGCGATCTCCTCCACGAGCCCCGCGAGCTCCGTACGGGTGAAGCAGGTGCCCTCCACGCGCTCGGGGTCGTACCGGGTGAGGCCGTGCCGGACGGCGGCGAGGGTGGTGGCCGTTCCCCCCACCGCGATGACGCGGCGCCCGGCCGCGGCTTCCGGCCCCAGGTCGTCGGGGATGACGGAGATCACGCGCACGAAGAAGCGCAGGATGTCCTCGGAGGGGACGGTCTCCGCCAGCCGCCGGGCCCCGATGGGCATGGACACGGACCGCTCCACCCGCCCCTCGCGGCCGAGCACGATCTCCGTGGAGGCCCCCCCCACGTCCACGATGAGCACGGGATCGGTGGAGGCGGCGCCGGTGACGCCGAGGAAGGTGAGGGCCGCCTCGTGCTCTCCCGAGATCAGGTCCACGGAGAAGCCGAGGGCCCGCGCCCCGGGCCCCAGCAGGGCCTCCGGGTTCGCCGCCTCCCGCACCGCCGCGGTGGCCACCGCCCGGGCCACCGCCACGCCGAGGATCCGGGCCTTCCGGCCGCACTCCTCGAGGATCCGCACCGTGCGGTGGACGGCGGCCGGACCCAGGCGTCCCGTCCGGTCCAGCCGCTCCCCGAGCCGGCTCACCCGGGCGGAGTCGTAGACGATCCGGAGATCTCCGCCTCCCACGATCTCCCCCACGCACATGAGAACCGAGTTCGATCCGATGTCGACGGCGGCGATCCGGGTCATGTGGCGATGCGGGCCAGGAGGATGCTGGCCACGGTGAAGTAGATGCAGAGCCCGACGAGGTCGTTCAGGGTGGTCACGAAGGGGCCGGAGGCCACCGCGGGGTCGATGCGGAGCTTGACGCAGGCGATGGGCAGCAGGGTGCCCACGGAGGCGGCGGAGGTGATCCCGATGGTCATGGAGACGGTCACCGCCAGGCCGATCTTCGGCTCCCCGGTGAGGGCCGTGGCGAGGAGCCCCGTGAGCGCCCCGCAGAGGAGCCCCGCGCTCATTCCCACCAGGATCTGGCGGAGCAGGGTGGGAAAGGCCAGGCGCATCGTCATCTCTCCGGTGGCGAAGGCGCGCACGAGCACCGTGGAGGACTGGATGCCCACGTTGCCCGCCATGCCCGCCATCACCGGCATGAAGAAGACGAGGGCCGCCGCCCTCTCGATCGTGGGCTCGAAGAAGCGGAGCAGGAAGGCGGCCAGGAAGCCCCCGGCGAGGGTGATCAGGAGCCAGGGGAGGCGGAACCTCAGGTGCCGGCGGACGGGATCCCGGACGGAGACCACGCCGGACCCGGAGAGGAGGGCCATGTCCTCCTCGGCCTCCTCCTCGAGGACGTCCATGGCGTCGTCCACGGTGATCACGCCCCGGAGGCGGCCCTCGGCGTCGACCACGGGCAGGCTCGTGAAGTCGTAGTGGTCGATCATCCGGGAGGCGTTTTCCTGGTCCTCGTCAAGGTGGACGTTGACCACCTTCCGGGTCATCTCCTCGGAGACCCTGGTCGCGGGATCCGCCTCGAGCAGCTCCCGGACGCTCAGGACGCCCACCAGCCGGTTCTCCGCGTCCACCACGTAGATGTTGCTGATCGACTCCTGGTCGAGGGAAGTCTTGAGGGTCTGGAGAGCCTCCCCGATCGTGATGTCCGGGGGGACGGTCACGAACTCCGTGGTCATGATCCCGCCGGCGGTCTCGGGATCGAAGGAGGCCAGCTCGCGGATGGCCTCCGCGTGCTCCGGCTCGACGCCGGCCAGCGCCTGGCGGCTCTTCTCGTCGGGGAGCATGGCGACGAGGTCCGCCCCCTCGTCCGGGGCCATCTCGTTCAGGAGCCCGGAGATCTCCGTCTTGGTCAGGAGCTTCAGGAGGAGCTCCCGCTGGACGTCTTCCTCGGCGAGGGCGAGCACCTCCGCGGCGTTCTCCGGGCTCAGGCAGCGGAGGACGACGAGTCGCTGCTCCGGCTCCAGCTCCGAGAGGATCTCCGCGACGTCCGCGGGGAAGGCGAGCTCGAGCATGCACCGGAGGTCCGCCTCCGCGGGAGGCGAGGCGCGGAGGGCCTCGAGGACGTCGCCCTTGAGGAGGTTCTTGTCCAGCATGTCGGTCCGATCGGTGCTCGACTCATGCGGCATGGCGATCCTATCGGGGCTCCGCGCGGGAAGTCAACGGGGGGACCCCGGGTAAGCAATAGCAAACCCGGCACGGTGACCGCGGTTATAATGCGGCGGGGCTTCGGGAAAGAGGGACGGTCCGGGGTCGGCGGGACCGATCGGCGGTGGGGATGAACCGGAAGGCACGGGGCGGTCCGCACCGCCCGGAGGTGAGAGTTGGCGCTCGCCATCAGGGATCGGGAGAGGCTGAGGAAGATCCTCGACCTCTCCGACCGTCTGGGAAGGCTCCGGCGGCGGGTGAGGAAAAATCCCTCCGCGTACACGCGGCGCGACCTGACGCAGAAGATCGGGGAGATCGCGTCGAGGGTGGCCGCCATCGGGCTCCCGGGGGCGCTGGGGGATCTCGCGGGCGGCCACCATCTCGGGCCCCAGGAGGTGATGGTTCTCCTGCTCCTCCTGAACCAGCGGGTCACCGGCGGAGGCCGGCACCTCACGGGCCGGGAGATCCTCTCCACCATCTTCCCCTCCTCCTTCGGGATGCTCACCGGCGCCGCCCGGCTCCGCCCGGACGCCCCGCTCGTCCGGTCGGGGGCCCTGGAGATCGTGGGCGCCGATCCCCGGGACGTGCTGGAGACGAGGTACCGGGTCTCCGACGAGCTCTTCGACGCCATCCTCTCCGACGTCACCGTCTCGCCGCCCGGGTGGCGCGAGGTGCCGCCCTACCGCAATCACTGGGAGCACCTGGCCGATCTGGGAGTCCTCTCGGCCCTCCTCCTCCGCCGGGCGAACGCCCTCTTCGACGTCGATCCCTACGGCAATCGGGCCTACGCGGAGAGCGAGCCGGTGCCCGTCCTGCAGCGGATGATCGACGTGCTCGGCGACCGCATCCGCGAGCGCCTCGCGGTGACGCCGGAAGCGGGACGTTTTCCCATGGTCCGCCTCTCCCGCCGGCTCCACCTGGGTCCCGACGAGCAGATCATCCTCGCCGCGTTGCTCGTCCAGGAGTGCTTCTACGGCAATCCCGGCCTGGAGGCGGTGGAGTGCGTGAAGATGGTCTCGGTGAGCGCCGAGGACCTGCTGCGCAAGCGGCCCCTGCTCCTGCCGGGTTCGCGGCTCCGCCGCGAGGGCCTGATCGAGATCGAGGACGCGGTGGACGACCGCGAGCTCACCGCGGAGGTCTGCCTCCCGCGGTGGCTCGCCTCCCATCTCCTGGGGGAAGGCGAGCGGGAGCCCATCGGTCCCGACGCCCGCATCGCCTTCCACGAGTACCTCCAGAACCTCGAGGACTCCGAGCGCTTCTTCCGCGACCTGGACGCCTGACCGGGAAACGACGCGCGAACCACACCTCGCCACGCGCACCCGAGCCTCGCTCAGGGCCTGCCCGCAGGTGCTCTTGCCTCGCGTTCCCTTGCGTAGAAACCCTCGTATACGGATCTGGCGAAGAACGAGGACAGACTGCGGAACTGTTCTTCGGCCAGGGGCACGAGACCTCTGGACACAAGTCCGACGGCCAACAAGGCGAGAGCGCCTGCCTTCTCCTCACCACCGACGCCGAGGCCGAGAAAACGCAGCGCAGCGACGACCGCCAAGAGCGGCAGTGCCAGGCGGAGCAGCAAAGACATCCCCGCGTACAACTGGGCCAGACTGTTGTACAACTCCGAGTGGCCTGCACGGCCCTCAGCGATGAGGAGAGTCCTGGCCAGGTTCCAGGCTTCCTGGTACTCCCGCGGATTTTCCATCTTCAGATCGAACTTCTCTTGCAGGGCCTTCTTCAGCTTTGCCCGGAACTCCGGCGTCAACAGCTGCCGAGCTTTGA